>NZ_JBQENW010000006.1:0-299787 GCF_052044835.1 Bacillus sp. 22475
AGACTGATTCCAACGCCTGAACAAGAAAAAGTGCTTAGAAACCATGCTGGTGCTGCAAGATTCGCTTATAACTATTGTAAAAGAATGAGTGATAGATACTATAAGCTATTTGGAAAATCTGTTTCACAGTTAGCTTTACAGAAACGATTTACAAAGATCAAGAAGCGAAAGAGATATGAGTGGTTACAAGACATTAATGCACAAGTTCCCAAACAGGCTTCAAAAGATTTTGATACGGCTAGAAAACATTCGTTCAAAAAGTACAAAAATGGTTCTCACACTTCTTATAAATCCAAAAAAGATTTGATCCAAGGATTTTATGCCAATTATGAAAGACTGATTATAGGAAAAAAAGTCGTTCATATTCAGTCTATTGGAGAAGTGAAAACAAGCCAACAACTACCAAGAAATAAAAAACCATCCAATCCAAGAGTTACATTTGATGGTCGTCACTGGTGGATTAGTGTGGGGTTCCAAGAAGACTTTGAATCACAAGAACTAACCAATGAGTCAATCGGTGTGGATGTTGGTTTAAAAGAGCTGTTTGTAGCTTCTAATGGTACGAAAGAACGAAATATAAACAAAGACGCCAAGGTTAAAAAACTTTTGAAAAGGAAAAAGTCAGCGCAAAGAGATATGTCTAGGAGATTTAAAAAAGGTGTGAAAATTCAATCTGCTGGATATGAAAAAGCGAAAGATGAGCACCTGCGGTTATCTAGAAAAATTACGAATATCCGAAATAACCATATCCATCAAGCAACAGCTAAATTGGTGAAAACCAAACCAATGAGAATTGTTGTGGAAGACTTATCTATCTCAAACCTGTTAAAAAACAAAAAACTATCGAAAGCATTTTCATTTCAAAAATTAAACTTCTTCTTTCAATGTTTGTCATACAAGTGCGAGAAGTACGGCATTGCGTATGTAAAAGCTGATAAATGGTTCGCTTCAAGCAAGATTTGCTCATGTTGCGGCGTTAAATACGACCATTCAGTTCAACCAGAAGGACAGTGGAGTTTAAAGATACGTGAGTGGCGTTGTGCTTCATGCAATAGCTATCACGATAGGGATGTAAATGCTGCGATAAATTTATCAAGATGGGTAAAATAAATGCTTGATAATAGGAGGTAACGATACTGCCTCGTGTGGAGTGTTATACCCCTCGTCCCTTTGGGGCTGCGAGAACACGATGAAGCACTAACTTGTATAAATTTGATTGAATTGTATAGATTTAGTTAAGTTTATCGTATCGGAATGAGAGATGGATATATACTTATTAATCGTCACGTTACTTGCAATTGCAATTGTCATTTTAGGGGTATCATGGTGGAAATGGCATGCATTTATTAGTTTAACAGTTGCTAGTTTATTTTTAGCTATTATGTCTGGACTGAACTTAACGAAAATAGTAACTGCCTATGAAACTGGTGTTGGTAGTGTACTAGGGCATTTAGTTGGTATTTTGGCACTTGGGACTATACTCGGGAAAATGATGTCTGATTCAGGGGCAGGCATGCAAGTTGCAGATTTCTTTATTCGATTTTTCGGCGTAAAAAAATTACCTTGGGCTATGTTATTTGCAGGGTTTGTTATAGGGATTCCCGTGTTTTTTGAAGTAGGGATCGTCATTTTATTACCACTTGTTATTTCAATTCGAAAAACGACGAAGCAAAACATTTTATTAATCGCGTTACCTGTTATTGCTGGATTATCAATAGTACACGGGCTTGTGCCACCACATCCAGGGGCGATGACAGCAATCGGTATTTATAACGCGAACTTAGGAAAGGTGCTTTTATATTCATTAATTATCGCTTTACCAACAGCCATTATCGCAGGACCGATATTTGCAAAGTGGGTACATAAAAGGGTTATACCTGAAAATGAACCAGAGCTTATTCGAGTTACGACTGTCTCAACTGATTTACCGAGTCGTAAAGTTTCATTCTTTATTATTTTATTACCAGTTGTATTGATGATTTTATCAGTAGTTGCGCCATATATTTCATTACCGGAAAAGTTGACTGAATTTTTTGTGTTTATTGGAAGTCCAGTAATCGCCTTACTTATTTCATGTTTCGCAGCATTTTATTTACTTGGTATCAAACAAGGTATTAATAAAAAGATGATTAAAAAATTAACAGATGAAAGTTTATTGCCTGTCGGTTCTATTATTTTAATAATTGGTGCAGGCGGTGGATTTAAACAAATATTAATTGAAAGCGGCGTTGGAACAGCTATTGCACAAATGGCAGAACATATTTCTTTATCACCAATTGTATTAGCTTTCATGGTAGCTGGTTTAATTCGAATTGCAACAGGTTCAGCTACAGTAGCATTAACGACAGCAGCAGGGATTGTTTCACCAGTTATTCAGCACATGTCTGGTGTGAATTTAGAGCTCCTCGTTATTGCAACCGGTGCAGGTTCATTAATGTTTTCTCACGTAAATGATGCAGGGTTCTGGCTTGTAAAAGAGTATTTAGGTTTGACGGTGAAGGAAACGTTTAAAACGTGGACGGTGCTGGAGACATTGTTATCATTTATTACATTCGGTTTTGCCCTTTTGTTGAATATGTTTCTTTAGGAGAGGAGGTCAGATTTAAACGAATAAAACCTACAGAGAAATTACATTTCCTCTGTAGGTTTTATTCGTTTTTTGTGCTTTCTATTATTTAATGGAACGGATATACTGATCTTCTCCATCGTCTTTGACAAAGACTCCTAGCTCATTCAAATCTTTGCGTAAATGCTTCTTTTTTTTCGAGTTTCCTTCTCGAAGAGCATTTCGTCTTTCATACAAAATAGTATTTATGCTTTTATTAAATCGCTCATCCTCTAATTTCCATAAGCTATACTCATGTTTATAAGGATCTTGTTCCAACCAGGGGAAGCCGTGTATTACGAAAGTATCTTTAATTTTGCTTGGGTTAATGTCAGATGTTTCACGTAACCATTCTCGGTCTTCTTGATCAATGATAACGACTTGACGCTTATCTAGGAAAACGGCTTTTACATTTGACCTGGTGATTTGTTTCTTTTGATCGTCCTTATTCACGTGAATGCTTTCCGAAGTAATGTTCATTTTTAAAGCTTCACTATAAATAATTAAAGAAAATAAAATTCCTGCAATAACACCAATTAGCATGAGGATAATAGGAAGCCAGAAGGGGTTAATGAAATTTAAAAGTTCTATAATTTTTGAATCAGAAAAGAGAGGAATCTTTTTTATAATCTCTATTAATTTAGGTGAAAAATATCCAATAACGCCTAAAAGGATTGGACTTAATATAGCAAGTAATTTTTCTAAAAAACCTAATCCAATAACAGATACCTTTTTCATTTGTAGTTCATCCTTTCTTAATATATATTTTTTCAAAATCAGGGCAGTTAAATAGTAAGTTTCTTCACCATTTTTATGAGCTCATCTGAGTAATTTTCTATGGATATCGATGAATTCGCCTTCAGCATTCTTTCTTCAATTGCTCCTAAAATAAATGAAGCTAATGTGTCGGTTTGGAAAGAATCGGAAAACACGCCATTTTGTTGACCAGTCTTCAAAATATCTAATAACATCGTTCTAAGAGCATCATCTTCTTCGTCGTCTTCGATTCTGTAATAAGGAACGTTCTCTTCATTTCTTGCATTAAAGACAATCTCAATTAAGGCAATATTATTTTTGTAATGAGTTTCTTGATAAGCCAAGTGTGCTTCAATAAAAGCCTCTAGTTTATTTATTTCAGATTGAGCCAATAGTACTCGATTACTAATAAATTCATGTTGTTTGGCAACTAAAAATTGTAATGTACGGTTCATAAGGTAAAGCTTATCATTAAAATGATAAGAAATAAGTCCGGTACTAATCTTAGCTTTTTTTGCCACCTTCGTTAAGCTCAAGTTGTTATATCCAACCTCTTCTAATGTATCAATACATGCAAGAATAATTTGTTCACGCCTAGCCTCTGCAATAAAAGAATCAGTCACGTTATTCAACTCCTAATTTATATGATTTGAATATGTAATCAAAAAATTGATTGATCGTTCAATTAAATATTAGTAAGAAATTATTAGTATGTCAAATGTTTTATACCTACATCTTGATAAGGCTCATTTTCTGAAACAAGCCCGTTTTTAGGTAAGCCAAGCTTCCTATTCGCCCTGAAAACATAATATAAATGGAATCCCCTCATTTAGAACAAGAGGAACTTGTTATGAATGATACTAAAGGAGGAATAGGGTAATGAGCGAAAAGTGTGAACACAGACATGATGATTGTAACCGCAGACATGGTTGCGGAGGCGGTTTTGCGCTTCTAATCGTATTGTTTATTTTATTAATTATCATCGGTGCTAGCTGCTTCGGAGGAGGCGGCGGTTGTGGCTATGGTGGTTATGGCGGTTACGGATATGGTGGCTACGGCGGATATTGCTGCTAATTATTAAAAACTATTGAAAATGGCCTTGTGCAATACGCACAAGGCCATTTTATTCATATTTTTATATGCTGTGATAATTTATTAATGTACAGAGAACGGATTAAGAAGAAGAAAATGATCTCGATAATCCCGAAAAAGGTGAGTACGATACATGTCTCTTTTAGTAATGAAAAAGAAAACATGCTTTGTAAAAACTTAACTGCAAATAAAGTGTGAACACCAGCAACGATGTAAGGAACGAAAAATAAAATTCCTAATTGAATCGTTGCAGAGCGAAACATTTCTGATTCAGTTAAGCCAAGCTTTGTAATCGTAATATACTTTTGTCTTTCAGTTGTTAAGTCATTATACATACGGAAATATAAAACACTAGCTGCTCCGATGAAGAAAATAAAGCCGAGAAATGCCCAAATAAAGAAAGTAGCAATTGAACTGCCTTTGCTGTATTTTAGGTCATCGGCCGCTGTATAAATACTAAATGGGGGGTGAAAATCAGATTCCGCATCTTTGTGTACCTCATAGAAATTATCTGTATCATTTCTAATATGTTTTAATATATTTTTCGTAGGAGCAATCGCATTTTCCCAGTTTTCAACGAAGTAATTATACACTATGGTTGTTTCAATATGAGGAATCGTATTATTGAATACATCATCTTGTACAACCATTAAATAAGGGAATACGAAGGCTGGTTCAATTGATTTATTAATAAATCCTTTAATATGAAATTCTTTTTTATTAGACCCGATTGTAATTGTATTTTGTTTTGCGAATGGATTTGATACAAGATTTAAGAGCTCTGGTGAGTAACGAGAAATAATATAAACTTGTGTAGAATCAAGATGTATTTCTGGTCTTCTTAATTGTTTCGCAAGTGTGTTATAATCACTCATTTTCATAAGAGCAATGTCTTCTTTTAAAGCGGTATCTTTTAACAATGTAGACTTATGCTTGTTGTATTGAAAATTAGCATTTGTAAGTTCCGTTTCAATTGTAGCAATATGTTTTTGTTCAAGTGAATTTTCCCCTGTAGACGTATATGTGAAGGGAAAAGGACGGCGTTCTAATATCATTGCTTTCGTATTATTATTAATAGCAAATAATCCAATAATAATGGTAAATGCAAGTGCAGATAGCATAGAAACGATAAAGAGTACATTAATATTACTACGAGTACGGTTAGCTAAATCTGAAATCCATAACATATTTATTTGCTTCATATAAAACTTTCTCCGCTTCTTCAAAATAAAGATAAAGAGAAGAAACGTTTGTGAAAAGAATAAATATGTTCCCACCACTACGAGCGGTAAAATAGATAAAATAATAAGGAGTGCAGATCCGTTTTGTAAATTTTTTTCAGTTATATAGCCTTGCGGATAACCAGCTATATAATAGCATAGTCCTAAACAAATTAAGGCAAATAATGAAATGAGTATAGACGGTCTTTTTTCGTTTTTTTCTTTTTTATTATTTTTAATTAATCGAGTTGTTTTCCGAGTACGAATGAACATCGGTGTAAACGTAGATACGATAAGAAATAAAATAATAAAAGTTACTGTTGTAACGATGATTGCTTCTGTTGGCCAATATAAATAGAGACCTTTTGCACTTGTTAATTTAGAGGTAACGAGTAAGAAAAAGTTAGAGAACACAAGACCGCCTTGAATACCTGCAAAGATAGCGAGCATTCCAATGATCATATTTTCAGTAAACAAAAGACGTTTTAATTGTTTTTGAGATATACCGAGAACAGTTAAAACGCCAAATTGTTGTTTCCGTACATTTAAAAATGTCCCGATAGAATATAAGAGAAAGAAGAACGAGAACAAGACGATAACAAACTGTGCCATTCCGGTTAAGTTCATGAGCGGATCTTGTTCCTGTAATTGATTCATAATTTGTAAGCGTGGATGATACGCGTATACAGTAAATGAAAAGAAAACCATGATAGAAAACGCACTACTTACAAAGTAGGCGAAATATGCTTTTGAATTACGTGAGACATTTTTAAATGCGAATTGCCAAAACGTCATCCACGTCTTCCTCCTAATAAGGCTAGAACATCTAATATTTCTTGATAAAACTTCTCGCGATATAATCCGCGGTGCAGTTCATTGTAAAGCTCTCCATCTTTAATGAAAATAACACGGTTACAATAACTTGCTGCAAACGGATCGTGCGTAACCATTAAAATCGTTGCATCTTCTTCTTTGTTTAATTTCGTAAATAACTCCATTACATCAATAGCGGCTTTTGAATCCAGGTTCCCTGTCGGTTCATCGGCTAGTAAGAGAGAAGGGTGATGAATAACAGCGCGTGCTACTGCAGTACGCTGTGCTTGTCCTCCAGAAACTTCAAAAATACGTTTGTCCAAAATATGATCAATTCCAAGTTTTTTTGAAATGTTATCAAGCTTTTCATCCATTTCTTTTAATGGAACATTATCTAATGTTAAAGGTAGTACGATATTTTCACCGATTGTTAGTGTATCTAGTAGGTTAAAGTTTTGAAAAACAAATCCTAACTCTTGGCGGCGGAAAATAGCTAACTTCTCTCTACGAAATGTGTGTGGTTTTTTTCCGTTAATAACGACGTCACCAGAAGTAGGAGAATCAATTGTAGAAATAACGTTTAAAAATGTAGATTTCCCGCTACCAGATGGACCCATAATGGCAACGAATTCCCCTTTATCTACGTGTAAATTTATATTTTTTAAAGCAGTATGAGGGACTTTTCCCTCATATACTTTTGAGACGTTTTTTATGTGTAATACTTCTTCCATAGTAATCACCTTTCTACTTTTAAAACTTGATATGTTGTGATAATTTTTGCATATAAAAGGAACGAATTAAAAGGAAAAATAAAATTTCAACTGTTCCAAAAATCAACAGTACGACTGTAATCTCAGCGAAGAACGAGAGATGTAAAACTTCTTGTAGCATCTTTGTCGCAAACATCGTATGGATTGATGCCATAATGTAAGGCACGAAGAAAAGAATCGCAAGCTGAATTGTCGCTGAACGTTT
Organism: Bacillus sp. 22475; assembly: GCF_052044835.1. NCBI lineage: Bacteria > Bacillati > Bacillota > Bacilli > Caryophanales > Bacillaceae > Bacillus > Bacillus sp. 22475. The sequence continues at coordinate 7,462 of NZ_JBQENW010000006.1, forward strand.
CATTTCAGTTTCAGTTAAGCCAATTTTCGTAATCGTTATATATTTTTCTTGCTCATTTGTTAAATCTGTATACATTCGGAAGTAAAGAACACTACCAGCACCGATAAAGAAAATTACACCTAAGAAAGTACCAATTAAGAAGAACGAAGCGACATTTAGTTTTGTCTTATATAGGGAATCGCTCGCTTCACTTGCATGGAAAGGTGGATGCTCTGCTTGAATTGCTGCATTATCGTTATCAATTTTTGTTATAAACGATGAACCGATATTATGTGCTTTTTCCCAATCTGTAACTTTGAAGTTATATACACTCATTTGTTTGGAAACTGTGGATAAGGATTCTACATTTTCATCAGATAGTATGAGTAATTGGTATATTAAGCTGTTTGGGAATGGGCTATAACTTTTATATTCTTTCACTTGTAGTTGTAAATTGTTTTGAGTAAGTGTAAGAGTATTTTTCTTTTCTTCATTGTGAAGTGTTCCAATAACTTGATCATCTAAGTCTTTCATAAGAATATAAGATTCATTCTTATTTACCGTGAATTTTTCCCAATTTAATGCTGTAGCAAGTACATTATAGTCACTTTGTTTAACTGCGTAATAGAGCTGCGTGTTATCTTCAGCTGAAGATACTTCATATATATCCGTTTTAAATTTCGTATAAGTAAAATGCTCTTCATTAAATTTCTGCTCTAACCAGTTTAAATGTTCATCAGCTAATGTATTTTCAGTATGTGATAAATACGTAAACGGGAAAGGATTTTTCCTAATTTCATCAAACTTTGTAAACTTCCCGAATCCATATAAGAATGTAATCATTGTAAAAGCGAGTGTCGATAGCATCGCTACAATAAAAAGCATGTTAATGTTTGTCCGAATGCGCGCTGCTAAATCCGAAATCCAAAGCATATTAATTCGTTTCATATAAAACGTTCTTCGCATTTTTAAAATACGAATAAGTAAAAAACTAATTTGTGAAAAGAAAAAGTATGTTCCAGCTGCAATAAGCGATGGAATAACAAATATACTAGAGACGGCATATAAAAGCCCAATGATATCGCCTAACGACATAAAATATAATGGATTGGATTCTAATACATATCCAGTTATTAAACATGCCGCACCAAATAGAGAGATGAGCACGGATGCTTTTCTTTCTTTTTGTTGTTTTCCTTCTTTTAAAAGACGTACGGCTTTTCTCGTGCGAATGAGCATCGGTGTAAAAGATGATACGAGAATGAAGAGCCCGAGAAAGATGATGATAGTTAAAACGATAGCACTTGTAGGCGGATATAAATATAAACCAGGTACGTGTGTAATTTTGGCGGTAACTAATAAAAAGAACTGTGAAAAGACAACTCCAAGTTGAATACCAAAAAATATAGAAAGAGCACCAATTAACATATTTTCTATAAATATGAGTCGCTTTAATTGTTTTTGAGATATGCCAAGTACTGTTAAAATCCCGAACTGTTTTTTTCGTACTTTTAAAAACGTCCCGATTGAATACAGTAAAAAGAAAAATGAAAAGAACACAATGACAACTTCTGAAATTGTCATTAATATGTTCAGAGCATAATTCACGTCTGTCATATGCAATTTAGGATGAAATAAATAAACTGCAAATGAGAAAAAGATTGCGATGGAGAACGCACTGCTTACAAAATAGGCGAAATAAGCTCTGGCGTTCCGCGTCACGTTTTTAAATGCAAACTGCCAAAATGTCATTCACCTGAACCTCCTGATAGGGTGAAGATGAGAAGAGCATAAGAAATACTCTTTTCATCAAGTTTATTTTAAATATTTTGTCCACTCGTGTATTGTGATAATTTTTGCATATAAAGTGAACGAATGAATACGAAAAATACGATTTCAACGAATCCAAAAATAATAAGAACGGCTGAAACCTCTTTGAACAGAGATAAACCAATTACATCTTGTAGCATTTTTGTTGCGAACATTGTATGAATGGATGCCATAATGTACGGAATGAAAAATAAAATACTAAGTTGAATGGTTGCAGATCGTTTCATCTCTGTATCTGTTACACCGATTTTAGAAATCGTTATATATTTCTCTTGTTCGTTCGTCAAATCCGTATACATTCTAAAGTAAAGAACGCTACCAGCTCCAATGAAGAAAATAACTCCTAAAAATGTCCCAATTAGGAAAAATGCAGCACTGCCTGATGTTATTTTGTATAACGATCCTGCTGATTCAAAGGAACGAATAAGAGGTCCTTCATACTGGGATTTATTTCGATCTTTTTGCACTTTTTCTATAAAATTATCAGCAATTTCATATGTCTGTTCCCAGTTTTGAATTTTGTAATTGTATGCTGATATATGCTTTACGGTGCTAGGTAAGTTATTTACGATAACATCAGGCAAAACTATCGTTTGATATGAAAAGCCAGATGGAATTGCACTCACATGCTCATAGCCTTTCACTCGTAATTTCGTATTTGTACTAGACAGTGTAATGTAATCTCTTTTGTAGCTTTGCTCAAATTCGTTGAATATGGTGATATAAGATGTCCCTGTTAGCACATATGCTTCGTTATCATCCATAAATAGTTGTTTCATTCGTAAAGAATCTGCAAGTTTGTTATAGTCACTTTGCTTAATTGCGTATACGTCATTATAAATAGCTATATCTTTATCTTCTTTTAGTGGTGTTTCATATATATCAGCTTTTATTTTTTGATAGGGGAAATGCTCTTTTTGTAATTGTTGCTCAAGCCAATTTAAATGCTCTGTAACAAAAGGGTTCGCATCATAAGAAAAATAAGAAATTGGAAAAGGAGAAGTTCTATTCACCTCTAGCTTAATAAATTTCCCGAATCCATATAGAAACGTAATCATTGTGAAAGCAATTGTAGATAGCATCGCTACAATAAACAGCATATTAATATTCGTTCGAATACGGCTCGCTAAATCCGAAATCCAAAGCATATTAATCCGTTTCATATAAAACTTCCTTCTTTTCTTTAAAATATAAATTAGTAAGAAACTAATTTGTGAAAAGAAGAAATATGTTCCAATTGTAACAAGCGTTGGGATAACGAAAATACTTGAAACCATATATATAACACCGATTTGCGGGCTTACTGATACGAAATATTTAGGATTTCCAGCTAACGCATAACCACCAAATAAACAAATCGCACCAAATAATGAAACAAGTATGGATGGTTTTCTTTCTTTTTGTTTTCCACCATTTGTTTTTAAAAGGTGTACTGCTTTTTTTGTACGAATTAGCATTGGTGTGAATGCAGATACAATGATAAAAAGACTAAGGAAAACAATGGTTGTTAAAATAAACGCGTTAGTAGGCCCGTATAAATATATTCCTGGAACATGCGTAAGTTTGGCTGTTACTAATAAGAAAAATTGAGAAAAAACAACTCCAAACTGCATGCCGAAAAAGATAGATAAAATTCCGATTAACATATTTTCCATAAAAACAAGACGATGTAATTGTTTTCTCGATATTCCTAAAATGCTTAAAACACCAAATTGTTTTTTTCTAACTTTTAAAAACGTACCAATGGAATATAGTAAAAAGAAGAAAGAGAAAAATACAATTATTACTTCTGAAAATACCATTAATCCTGAAATTTCAGAGGTAATGCCAAAGTTTTGTAATTTCGGATGGAATAAGTAAACAGCAAACGAAAAGAACACAGCAATGGAAAAGGAACTACTTACAAAGTAAGCAAAATAAGCTCTCGAGTTGCGCGTGACGTTTTTAAATGCAAATTGCCAAAATGTCATAGATTATACCTCCGGCTAGAAGATATAGAAGTAGTTGTATTGCAAAAAATGTATGAGAGTGAGTTCTCATACATTTTGCTTGCATATGTTACGATCATACTTCGGTCACCTTCTCCGTATGTTCTGCTTGATTATTTGCAGCGTTGTGGAAGATGATTTTAATCGTCGTTCCTTTACCAACTTCAGAATCTAGTTTGACAGAGTGACCTAAATAATCACAAATTTTACTTACAATATAAAGTCCCATACCAGTAGATTCTCCGAAGGCGCGACCGTTTTTCCCAGTGTAAAACGGTTCAAATACTCTTCGAATATCTTCTTGTGGAATACCAACACCTTCATCACGAACTTCTAAAATAATATCTTTTCCGTTTCGGTAAGCAGATAAGAAAACTTTCTTTCCGCGCTCACCGGAGTAACGAACAGCGTTTGTCATTAATTGATAGATGATAAATTTTAGCCATTTCGCATCAGAAGCAACTTTTAAATCAGAATGGACTTCTAAAACAGGGAAGACACCATTACGAATGAATAGTTCTTTTAATCCGTTAATATTTTTTGTTACCGTATCTTTTAATGAAATCGTCTCGACATGGAAATCTTCATGGAAGTTATTTAACCTAGCCATGTATAAAGCCATATCAAGCCCTTGGTTTAGACGCTCTAATTCTTTTTTAAACTTTGGAATTAAATGCTCGTCTTCCATTTCTAGCACCATAAGCTGCATAACAGAAACAGGTGTCTTCATTTGATGTACCCAATGGTTAATGAATAGTTGATGTTCTTGTTGTTTTACTTCATACGATTGTAGTTCTTTTTGGAAGAGGCGGTACTGCGTACGCACGAGTTCATTGACACCGTGAGGCATCGGAGCAGTCGCTCTTTCAATAAACGCATCTTCCATTTTTTCTGGTTGCTCGCTTAATCTATGGTACATTCTACGATTGCGAACGTAACGGTAAGCGAGGAAACAAATAAATAAATATAAACTTAAAACGACGAAGTAAAATTTATTGTTTTGAAATCCATCTACTGCATCATAAAGAACGAAAATGATACCGAAGTTTAAAACGTACAGTAGGAAAAATGCAAAATGATCACGTAAAAATAGCTTCATGCTTATTCACTCCAAGTTGCGTTAAAGCGATATCCAAGTCCACGTACTGTTTCAATAGAGTTCTCAATGCCAAGCTCATTAAACTTTTTACGAAGACGCGTAATGTTTACGTTTAATGTATTTTCTTCAACGAAGCTCTCGTCATCCCAAAGCGCAGCTAATAAATCTTCACGGCTCGCTGTACGAGGGAATTTAGATAATAACATTTCAGCTAAAATAGCTTCTTTCTTCGTTAAAAGAACTTGTTCAGATCCGAAGTGTATTTCAGGACGTTCTGGGAATAGTTTTAAACCTTCTACTTCAACGATACGTTCAGAAATATTTGGTGCATAATCACCGTAAATACGACGTAATTGTCCTTTAATTTTCGCCATTACAACATCGTAGTGGAACGGTTTTGTAATGTAATCATCCGCACCGCTTTCAATTGCCATAATTTGTTCCATCTCACCAGCACGAGCTGAAATGAAAATAATTGGACAAGTAGATTCATGACGAATTTGACGGCACCAGTAGAAACCATCGAATTTCGGTAAGTTTACATCAAGTAAAACAAGATGTGGTTTCACAGCGTTAAACGATTCCATAATATCATCGAAATTCTCTGCTACTACAGCCTCATAACCGTACTTCTGAATGTGAGATTGCAGTAATGATGAAATATTTGGATCGTCTTCAACGATTAAAATTTTATACATATGTATATTCCTCCTCAAAAAAACAATTGTAGCTATAGTGTATCATGTGTTTCAAGTCTTTTCATTATGTTGAAAGATAAGCTAGTAAACAGTATAGGTTAAAAGTGAGAAAAGTAAAAAGGGCGCTGGATACAATTGACAAATAACGGTAATCATTTTAACATTTAGATAAATATCTAAATGTCTAATTATCGAAAGGAAGAAAGACATTGAATCAAGCATTCAAAGCATTAGCAGATCCAACAAGGCGAAAAATTTTAGACTTATTAAAAGAAGGTGATCTAACCGCTGGTGAGATTGCTGAACATTTTAATATGACAAAACCCAGTATTTCACACCACTTAAGCGCACTTAAAAATGCTGAACTTATTCAAGATGAAAAGAAAGGGCAATTCGTTGTGTACTCTTTAAATACAACGGTCTTTCAAGATTTATTGACTTGGGTGTTTACATTTACGAATAAGGGGGAAGAGGTGAAATGAAAAAGCATCTTTTTGCAATCTTATTAATTGTTATAACTTGTTTAGCTTGGGCGTTTGCTTGGCCACATTTACCGGATACAATTGCAACGCATTGGAGCGGCGGTAAAGTAGATGGATATTCTTCTAAATTGTATGGAATGCTTTCTATGGTTGGAATTATGATTGTTTTATATATTTTTCTAAACGTGTTACCAAAGATTGATCCAAAGAAAGCAAACTACGAGAAGTTTTCTAAAGCTTTTATGATGATGAATAACGGGATATTACTGCTACTATTTGTAGGGAATATAGATATTATTACAAGTGGATTAGGATACAATTTATTCATTAATCGCGTGCCGGAATTATTAGTGGGTATTTTATTTATAGTCATCGGAAACTATTTACCACAATGTAAACCAAATTATTTTGTAGGTATAAAAACGCCGTGGACGTTAAGTAGCGAAGAAGTATGGAGAAAGACACACCGTTTTAGCGGAAAGGTGTTTGTTGCATTGGGGATCATTATGATTTTAAGTGTTTTTGCACCAGTAACGTGGAAATCTTTCGTAATGGTTGGAATTATTATTGGTGCAGTAGGATTAACTATGGGATATTCATATATTGCTTACAAAAAAGAAATAGGGGCCTAATAAAAAATTATGGGGGAGAGAGGATGAAAAGACACGTATTACCATGGAGTTTAATTATTGGCATTGCAATTGGATGGTATATTGTATGGCCATATTTACCAGAACAAATTCCACGCCATTATAATGCAGCAGGAGTAGTAGATGGGTATTTTTCTAAAATAGAAGCAAGTTCATTCTCGATAGGTAGTATGATAGTGCTCTATATGATATGGCTAGTTTTGGGATTCATAAAAGATAAGTCTACACGGCAATCCAAAGTCCTTTCCGCAATCCATTATGCAATTCTTTTAATAGGATTCGGTTGTAACTTATTTGCACTATTAGCAGCGTCTAATTATATTGCATCGGGCTCAATTGCATTTAATTTTGGACTTGGAACATTGTTTCTTGTACTAGGTAATTACATGCAACAAACGAAGCCGAACGGGTTAGTAGGCATTCGAATGGACTGGACATTAGAAAATCCTGTAGTTTGGAGGAAAACACATAGATTTGCTTCGAGGGTATTTGTAATAGGTTCACTTTGTATATATGCCGGGGCTTTGCTTCCAGATCCATTTAATATTTTTATAGGGATTGGAATCATATTAATATGCATTATCGTATCAACAATAAAGTCATATAGTATTTATAAAGAAGAGTTGAAAATGTAAATAAAGCTGCTTTTCCTTTTAGGGAAGAGCAGCTTTATTTTTTCACTTCTTCAAAACCGGTATCCAAATTTCACTTTTAAAGTTTGGAGAAGATATATCTTTCTGTTCATTCCACAATATCTCTGATCCTTCCGCTAGTTCATAGTTCGAAGAAGGGAACCATTCAGAATAAATACGCCCCCATACATTTTGTAGTGCATCAGGAAATGGGCCGACAGCTTCGAATATAGCCCATGTTGAAGCTGCGACTTCGAGTTGTTTAAACTGCTCTGGACAATCCTTTGTTGTGGCTACTCCAATATAATGATCGAGTTCTCCTTTTTCCTCCATTCTTCCTTCAGAAAAATTAGTAGAAGCACTAATAATTCCAGTAGGTTCAATGTTTGAAAGGGACTTTAATGTTTGAATAGACTCTGGGTTTAAACTTTTCCACATAGAAGCAATTTTTTCATTTACACCATTAAAAATGATTGGTACTCGTTTTGTAATACCTATAATTTGAAATGGCTCTTTTTCTTCAATTCGATAATTCATTTCATTTCCTCCTTGAATGGATAATTGGAAGGTCATTGGTGAATAAGCCTTCAAAGAATGGCTACTATTTCGGGCCTCTGAAGGTGTTATACCGTGCAAGTTTTGAAATGCACGAGCGAATGAATCTGGTGAGTTGTAGCCATATTTTATAGCCAAATCAATGACTTTTACATTGCTGTTTTTTAGTTCAAAGGCAGCGAGAGTAAGACGTCTACAGCGAATATATTCTGATAGTGATATGCCAGCTAAAAAAGAAAACATTCTCTTGAAATGATATTCGGAGCAGTAAGCTATTTTTGCGACTTCTTTAAAATCAATTTCATGTGTAAGGTTGTTTTCGATATACTGCATTGCAGCATTCATATTTTTAAGTGAATCCATATTATGACCTCCTCTGTACATAGAATAGCAGGAACGAAATAGCTCCATCCGACATTTCGTGCACAACTTTGTAGGTGCATTTTTTACCTTACAAAATTGTAATGTTCCTGTAAGGAGAATGAATGGATGGTATGATATCCCAATGTTATAGTAACAAAGTACTTTAATTCATTACGTTAACTTTTTGATTTCTTTACTTATGTGCCTTACATAACTGTCATGTTTGTGTAAGAAACATCGATAGTGGCAAGAGTAGAGAGTGTATATAGTTGAAAATAGAGAATAGAAGAAATGAGGGATGTCGAGATGAAAACAGTATTAGAAGCAAAAAATATTGAAAAAGTATATGACACGGGTGGTAATAAATTTGCAGCGTTAAAAGGTATTAACTTACAAGTAAAAGAAGGTGAGTTCGTTGGAATTATGGGACCTTCTGGTTCTGGTAAGACAACTTTACTAAATGTTCTTTCTACAATTGATAATGCGACGAACGGTGAAATTTTAATTGATGGAAAAGATATTGTGAAAATGAATGATGATAAGTTAGCGTTATTCCGCCGCGATCATTTAGGTTTCATTTTCCAAGATTATAACTTATTAGATACGTTAACAGTGAAAGAGAATATCGCTTTACCACTTGCGTTATCAAAGGTGAAAGCGAGTGAGATTGATCGCCGCGTTCTTGAAATCTCAAAGAAATTTGGCATTGATCATATTTTAAGTCAGTTCCCATATCAAGTATCTGGTGGACAGAAGCAGCGCTGCGCAGCATCACGTGCAATCGTTACGAATCCAAGTATGATTTTCGGGGACGAGCCAACTGGAGCGCTTGATTCTAAATCTGCAACAGATTTACTTGAAAGTATGAAGTCATTAAATGAATATGATAACTCAACAATTTTAATGGTAACGCATGATGCATTTGCAGCAAGTTATTGTAAACGAGTTATTTTCATCAAAGATGGTGAACTATATAAAGAATTGCACCGTGGTGAATCAACGCGTAAACAGTTCTTCCAAAAAATTGTTGACGTAATGTCTTCTATTTCTGGAGGTATGGCTGATGACCTTATCTAGCATTGCCCTCCGCAACATACAGCGGAACTTTAAAGACTACTTTGTATATTTCGCATCTATGATTTTTAGTATTGTTATTTATTTTACATTTAAAGCACTGCAATATAATTCACAAATGGAAAAAGCAGCAGAAGCTTCAAAAAAAATTAGCGGAGCGTTCCAAGTTTCAAGTGTGATGCTTATCATTTTCGTAGCAGTGTTCATTATATATTCGAACGGATTCTTTACACGTAAACGTAAAAAAGAAGTTGGCTTATATTCGTTATTAGGTATTCGTAAAAGACAAATTGGTAAAATGCTCTTTTATGAAAATATGTTAATGGGATTAATGTCATTAGTAATTGGGATTGCGATCGGTAGTGTCCTTTCAAAATTATTCCTTGAGTTATTAGTAAATATGATGGGATTAAATTTAAACGTTCATTTTGAAGTACCGATGGCTGCCATTATTGATACAGCAATTATTTTCTTTGTGATTATTTTATATACATCACTTCAAGGATATCGTTTAATTTATCGCTTTAAGTTAATTGAACTTTTCCGTGCAGAACGTGAAGGAGAAGCAATGCCAAAAGGATCTGTCATTATGGCATTAATTTCAGTTTTCTTAATCGGTTCAGGTTATTTTTTAGCATTAATGTACATGAAAGCAGTTATGTATGCAGACTTTATGGTCGTTGCATTATATATTTTATTAGCGACAGTAGCAGGGACTTATTTACTGTTCATGTTCTTCACAGTATTTGTATTGAAACGTGCAAGAAATAATAAATCATCGTTTTATAACGGTATGAATATGGTAACGACGTCACAGCTACTATATCGTATTAAAGGAAATGCAAAATCACTTGCGACAATTTCTATTTTAAGTGCGGTAACATTAACAGCGGTTGGTACGTCAGTTACGATGTATTACAACACATTTACGCAATCAAAAGTTGCTGCGCCGTATAGTTATTCCTATGAGAAAAAAGATGCAGCATTAGATAAAAAAGTAAATGAAATACTTGCTGGAGAGAAGAATAATCACCCAGTCACATATGAATCAGAAGTTGAAATGATTCCTGTGAAGGGAACATTTAAAGGTGAAAGAGCTGATCAAGTTCTGAACACACACTATAATGTTACGAATCAGTACCAGCTTATTTCTCAATCAAACTTTAATACACTTGTGAAACATTTAGATGTAGAACCTGTAAATTTAAGTGCGAATGAAGCTTTCGTATATGATAGCTTATATATTGAGAAACTTGATTTTGGTCCTCTTTATACAGGAAATACAGCTGTATTCCCTGTTGGAAACGAGTCAAAAGAATTAAAAATTAAAGGTGTAAATAATAGAAGCCTTACAAATCTAAATGAACTATTTGTAATCGTTCCTGATAAAACATATGAGCAAGTGAAACAAGTAAACGAAACGCGTACTGTAAAAAATATTGATGTAAAAGGTGAGCGAAATAGTAAAGAGTTAACAGCAAAATTAGCAAGCATTATGCCAGCTGGAGAATCAGAAGTTTTAAAACCATTTAACGATTTCTATACAGGATTCCAAATGGGGCTTGAAACAACAGGCTTAATGATGTTTATTGGGTTATTCTTAGGATTAGTATTCCTATTAGCAACAGGCTCAATCATTTACTTTAAACAATTAACAGAAGCAAGTGCTGACCATGATCGTTACGTTGTTCTTCATAAAATTGGTGTAACGAAGCAAGAGATGAAGAGAGCTATCGCAAAACAAGTGAGCTTTATCTTTGCTATTCCGTTAGTAATTGGTATTTTACACAGCCTATTTGCACTAAAAGGTTTATCAAATATATTACCATTTGAAATTATGATTCCGCTTCTAATTAGTATCGGAGTATACGGCGCTATTTATATTGGATATTACTTCTTAACGGTTCGTTCTTATTATAAGATCGTGAGTGCGAAGTAATAAGGGGCAGCTATCGCTACACGCGATAGCTGTTTTTTTATTCTTCATAAAATCTTAAGAAACTTCCTCAATTTTTATTAAGAAACGATAGTTATACTTAGACACAAGTTAAAAACTATCGAACGAATGAGGAGAGGTTTACATGCAGCTCATTACATTTTTACATGAATTTATAAAGCATCCAAAACATACTGGTGCAATTACGCCAAGTTCAAAAATATTAGCAAAGAAAATGGTCGATGTAATTGATTTTAATAAAGCGAAATGTATTGTAGAGTTAGGGCCTGGCACAGGGGTTTTTACGAAAGAGATTATGAAGAGAAAAAAGAAGGAAACAATATTTCTTCTTATTGAAATTAATGAAGTATTTTTCAAAGAATTAAAAAGAAAATTTAAAGATGAGCAGAATGTCATTGTTGTACACGGTTCAGCTGAAAATATAAAGAAGTATATGGAGGAGCTCAATATAGAATGCATTGATTACGTTTTATCAGGGTTGCCTTTCACTTCTTTACCAGAAGAAGTTTCAAAGCGCATTTTAAATAATGCGATGGAAGCGATACATGAGAATGGTGAATTCATTACATTTCAATATTCACTTGTGAAAAAAGGATTTATACAGCATTTCTTCCCTGAAATTACACTAGAAAAAGTATGGCTCAATTTCCCGCCAGCCTACGTCTTTAGTTGCAAAAAAGAACTAAGGAGAGCGTATGCATAATGGAATTACATGAATTATTATCCTATATCGAGCAGTACGGTTATTGGGCACTATTTTTTTGTTTATGGTTAGGTATTATCGGAATGCCAATTCCAGATGAAATGATTGTTATGAGTGGTGGTTTCGTATCTTCAGTAGGGATATTAAGTGTTGTTCCTTCATTTGTATTAACATATTTAGGTGTTGTATCAGGGCTTTCTTTAGGATATATATTAGGGAAAGTATTTGGCACGAAGGTACTCCATAAATTGATGAAAAAGAAAAAAGCGAAGTATTTAATAAAATCACAAGAAATGGTTGATAAATACGGACAGTACGCGTTAGTTACAAGCTATTTCATACCAGTTGTAAGACATATCGTGCCGTATTTAGTTGGAATGAATAACATGTCATTTAAGACGTATGCATTGTATTCTTATACGACAGGATTTGTTTGGACACTCGTTTATTTCGTATTAGGTTCTTTCTTTGGACAACATATTGAAAAGATTGTAGCAGTTGCGATAGAGTATGGTGTGTATTTTGGCGGGATGGTTTTTATTATTACAGGTATTCTTTATTTATATAGACAAAAAAGAATCACGTTTATGAGTAAATAGAAGTAAAGAAAGTTCCTGCCGGTATGAAGGGTAAGATAGGATTATAAGTATAAAATTACCTTCATTTTATGGGTAAATATAGAAAAAATAGGAGAGGGAGAGCGTTGTGCTACTCATTTTTAGCCTTATCTTAATTGGATTTATGTGCAGTATGAAAATAGTATCCTTACATATGATAGAACGACAAAAGGTAGAAGAACGATATGTATATTGTCCAAAATGTGATGCGAAAATTAGAAGCGGAAATTCAGCTCCTTTTTGTTCGAAATGTAATTTAATATTTTTTTAAAAAAAGTCCGAAATCACTTTATATGGTTTCGGACTTTTTCTTTTTAAGTAAACATTAATCCACCTAGTTCTTTTTCGTTTGTTTATTAGCTAAAATGGAATATGAATAACAATAGTATGTAAACGAAAATAAATATAGATGTACATATGGAGTGCTATATTTGGAGATTTTAATCATAGTAGGATGCCTATTAATAGGAATTATTTTGATTAGTATAAGTAATTATCGATTTATAAAAGAATTAAAAGAAAAAAATTCAAAGAAAGAGAAATGGAAAGTAGTAGCTGGAAATTTGATAGAGTTATTTAGTGATCCATTGCATGGAGTGCCGTTCTATTTTTTTACTGGGGGTCTCTTTTTTGTAATCGGACTGTTGTTATTTCTTTCTATGGGAATGGGTTGGCTTGAAATTGATTAAGGCGTATTAACAAAGATATTTCATAGTTGTATTGCGAAGAGGAGAGAGCAAATGCCGGTTATAAGAGATATACAATTGAGTTTTCTAAAAGTAAAAGAGCATACCAGAAACATAGAGGCATTACAGTTAACATCTACAAGCAACTACGATGAAGACATCTCTTTTGGTAAAGAGACGAGCAGTATTACTTCTTTATATTGTCGACATATGCCAAAGTTAAGAATGGATTATGAGAAAGGGATTTTGATTCATTGTGTGGATGATATTTCATTACTCGATGAGTGGGAGAAGAAATATCGAATTTTCCCTGAATATATGAATGCTTTTGCGGAATATGGGAGTGTGAGGGATTTTCCATACTTATCAGATAGAGAGAAAAAAGAATTAGCCCTTCAAATCGTTCATGCGGAAATGAAGCGTTTAGCTGTGAAATATGATTGGGATATAGAAGAGTTAGAAAAAGTGAAGAATAAAATACTAGAAGTGGATTATAGAAACGAGTTCGTATATATAAAAAAGAGTAGTCCGAATAAAAAATACGTATGTAGTATAACATGTCAGCATGAAGTGGCTTATGCTGACATGTACTTAGAAATAAGAGAGTATAGAACGAGGCGGTTAATCAAAAAGGAAAAGCTTATGAAAGAAGAAGATATGTATAAGATGTTTCATCATGTTAGTGAAGTGGCTTGGAAGTTAAACCATAAAGTACTGTTGATGAACGATAAAGGAAAAACTGTATGGATGTTAACCTTTTTAGAGAAAGATATCCCAGCTAATTTAGTTTGGAAGATTGAAAGAATAGATTGGAAATAGATGGGGATTGGAGTGTGCTAAAAGGATGGAAAAATACATAAAAGAACAGATGAGTATATGTGACAAATATAAAGTAGAGTATGTAGAATCTCCGAATGACTTGAAATTAGGAATATCGCAAAATGTGAAAGATGGTATCGCTCCGATTAATGGGTTACGAATGCCTATAGAAAACGGAACGACAGGTTGGTACATTTGGGCTGGTGAAGAAATGGGGACAGAGGAAGATTTCTTTCTTCCTTTACACGTTCAACATATTGATGAATGGGCACCTGAAATAAAGAAGTATTTAGGGTTACCACCTGGTTGGAGATTTTTAATTGCTGGAGATTACGAGGACGTGTGGTATGATTCGAATTTGTTTGATGAAGATTTAGAAGAGGATGCAGATGAATGGGAAGAAAATATGCTACAAGAGTATGGATGGTACATGCATAGCATATTAGCAGAAGATATTGATGGCATCCATGCTAATTATCATACGAATGGTCTAAGAGAGAACCTTAATCATCAAGATTTACAAATAACATTAAATATGGATCCTGAAGTCGCGCATAGTGTTTTTTGTTCCATAATAGAAGAAATAAAGAACGGAAAAAAGTTTGAACAAGGGATTGAGTATACGAATATTATTGAAGGATATCCCATTATTATGAAGTCTTTCGTAGAGATGGATCGAGAAGTTTTGAGGGTTTTATTACCTGATGAAAGAGGGATTCTTCCTACGAGGCCAGAGTGTGATGAGTGTTATAAGACTCAATTGGATGATATTGAGGAGAGTTGATAAAAAAAGAGCTTGAAACTATTCAAGCTCTTTTTTTATGACTATTTATGTCCTAAAATATGCTCAATCTCATGCAAACTTAATTTACTTGCCTTAGCAATCGTTTCAAGTGGTATACCAAGATCATACATATTCTTAATCATTTGAAATTTCCCCTGTTGGACTCCTTCTTTTCGACCTTTTTCAATGCCCTGTTGAATGCCTTTTTAAATACCCTTTTCAAGCCCTTTTTTAATTCCTTGTTCCATTCCTCTTTTTATTCCTTCTGTCTCTGCATGGGCGAATTTTGCTGCTTCATCCATTAAAACTTTCTCCCTTGCGTCATAGGCTTGCCGGAAAGAAGAATCTTGACTCATACGTTCCCATTTATTTATCGCTTTTTGTAAAATAGGATCTTCGTTCATAGCAATATCCTCCAATAGTTTAGTTAAGTGCTCATCCTCATTTGCTGAAAGCAATAAAAGCCAACGAACAAATGGATCTTTCCACGGATTTACTTTTTCTTCATGCCATTGTTCAGTTAACTTTGGAATTTCTATAATGTGGATTTCTATGTCTTCACTCAGGAGTTTTTTTGTTGTGTATTCCATAATATGCTCGTTGTATGGAAGGCTGGGTGTTCCGAAAACATTACGAAGTTTAGTAAGTTTATGGTGATGGTTTTGTGAAGTGCACTGTAGGGCATCCCTTTTTGTAGTTGAGATGTGTATAGTCTTCCCCAATAATATAAACTGCGTTTAACCATATCGTGATTATTATTGAGTTGTATTTCTACATTAACTTTTGTTCCTGTGTCTAATGTCGCTGAAATGTCTAAAATAGATAACTTATCCTCTTCATATTCCCTGTGTAATGTGGATCTTCTAGTTGTAGAGAAGCAATGGGCGACTCTAAAGACTCTTGTAACATAGCATTTAAAAATGCAATTAGAATATCTTCACTACCATTCGTACCAAACAATTGTTTAAATGCAAAATCAATGCGTAAATTAACTAACTGTTGGTTGAACAAAGTTTGTCCTCTCCCTTATATGAAGGTGCTTCTTTTCTTCATTGTACATAAAAAGAACTAGAGTATGCAAACAAGCCATTCTTCTATTTTTTAGTAGTGTTATTAGAATGTCACAGGTAAGTATGGTTATGTTATACTCTAGTGAAATTAAAAAAATATTTTTGTTTATATCGAGGTGAAGATGCTACATATGCAAAAAGATATTTTAAAACTATTAGATAAAAAGCAAAGTAACTATGAATTTCCTGCATTTGATAATGAATATATGGATATTTCGCAAGTGAAATTCTCTCTTTTCTTTAAAGATACTAAGGATTGGTTAATGGTGTTTCAGCTTGTTGGTGTAGGTTCATTAGGTGTATGTAATGATATTCAAGTATATGGCGATAGAATTACTCATTCAATGGGTGATGATTGCATTTTACAATTAAATGATGGCAATTATGAGTTGTTTGATGATGAAGGTGAATTTATGCCGAATATTTATAACGGCAGTTTAAAAATTCGTGAGCATCATTTTGAATATGAATTTACAGAAGAGGATTATATAAATAATGGAATAGAAGTACAAACGACAGAGCATTATCCAACATACTTTATGCGTATGCTTGCTACTAATGAAGAAGTTAGAACATTATTATGGTGGAGTAAAGAAGAGATTTTAGAAGAGTTCGGTTTAGAAGGTAATTGGGAACTAGCGTATGAAACGGAAGAATGGAAACATGTTGAAGACGAAAAAGTAAGTGAAAATGAATTCTTCCAATCAGTAGCCGCTGCAATAGAGAAGAAAGACCCAAGTATTATTGTGAAGAAGGATTCTAACACGCATTGGAGAAATTGGGTAGCGTTTGATTGTGACTGAAAAGGATAGGAGAAAGAATAATAAATGAAAAGAAGAAGAAAATCCGGAGAAAAAGTACAAATGCATCGTTTTGCACTACCTCTATGCTAAGGAAGTGAAGCACCATATTATTATTACGAGGTAGCGCCCCATGAAAGAGAGGAACGCTTCCATTTAACATCAGAACTTTGCGTAATGGACGATGAACATTACTTTATTAGAGGTTGTTTAGAGATTCCTATCATTGATTACCACGAAAATTTCATATGGACTGTGTGGGTATCACTTAGTAAAGAAAGTTATGATGAAGTATTAAAAAAGTGGGATGAGAGAGGCCGAGAAAATAGTGATCCTTATTTTGGTTGGTTATCTGTAGAAATACCATTTTATCCAGAAACATTAAATTTAAAAACAAATGTACATATAAGAGAAGTTGGAACGGCACCGTATGTTGAATTAGAGCCAACCGAGCATCCTTTAGCGATCGAACAAAGAAATGGAATTACTTTAGAGAGAGTTAAAGAAATACAAGAAATGATTCAACGACATAACTAGATTAGAAGAGAAAAAAACGAGTGCTAGCACTCGTTTTTGTATTACACAACCGCAGGATTATAAATCATCGTAAAGTGTCCTGGTAATAATTCAATGTGACAAGGTGTATGAAGCGAGCTTTCTCCATCTGTATCTACTTCTTTTTCTTCTTTCGTTTCAATATGAATGGATTTCGCTTTTACGTGGAAGATGTCATTTTCATTTGAGTCTTCAAATAGTTTCTTTCCGATGTAATCTTTAAATGCTTGAATACCTGTTGATTTGACTACGAAAATATCAAGTGTTCCATCATCACATTTTACGTTCGGAATAAAGGATGGAATACCACCAAGATATTCACCATTTCCAACCATGACAAGGACAGCTTCGTCTTCATATACTTGTCCGTCATAAGTAATTTTTACCGGGAATGTTTCAGCATTTTTTACAGTTCGAATTGTGCTTAAATAGTAACCGATTTTACCAAGCTTTGCTTTTTCTTCTGCATCGATATTGTTTGATACTTCAGATACGAGTCCAATGCCCCAGAAGTTTAAGAAATGTTGTTCATTTGCTTTTGCAACGTCAACTGGTTTTACGTGTTCCTTTGTGATAAGTTTTGCTGCTTCTGCAATGTTTTGCGGAACACCAAGTGTGCGAGAGAAGTCATTGCAAGTTCCACCTGGAATGATTGCAAGTGTAGGTCTAGTTTCGAGAGGTGCTAAGCCATTTGTGCATTCAAATACTGTTCCATCACCACCAAAGACGATAATTAAATCTACTTTACTAGCAAACTCTTGGCAATATTTTGTTGCATCACCTTGTTTTTTGGTATGAAGGATATGTAGATCAGGAAAAGCTGCGGCAAGAGGTGGTACGATTTTCGTTAAATTTGTATGTAAGTCACCTTGACCAGCTTTCGGATTTACGATGAGGAGTACTTTTTCAAATTTTTTCTTTGTCATATTTCATCTCTCCCTGTAGTTTGTAAATGGAAAGAAAGGAGCTGTTCCCATGTATTTTAGAACAGCTTCTCCCTATTAATTGGGTGCTAACATTGTCAGTTATTGTCGGTAAGTCGATATATTTAAAAAATCGCCGATATAATTTGAATTACGGTCGATATATTTTGAAAATCGCCGATATACATTTTATGTACCATTTTATGTACTATCGATTTTTTAAGTTATACGATTATTCCGTTACAACTGAAGCAATGAATGGTAAGTTACGATATTTTTCCGCACAGTCGATACCGTATCCAACGATGAATTCGTCTGGAATTTGGAAGCCAACATACTCAGCTGTTAAGTCTACTTTACGACGTTCTGGCTTATCAAGTAATGTACAGAACTTGAGTGCCTTTGGTTTATGCATAAAGAAGTGGTCTTTTAGAAAATGAAGTGTTAAACCAGAATCGATAATATCTTCTACAACAATTACGTTTTTCCCAGTAATGTTTACGTCGATATCTTTTAGTAGTTTCACTTTTCCTGTTGTTTCTGTTTGATTTCCGTAGCTAGATGCAGAAATAAAGTCAATTGTTACATCATTTTTGATGTGACGAATTAAATCAGCAGCAAATACGAATGAACCTTTTAATACTGCGATAACTACGATTTCTTCTCCTTCAAAATCACGTTCGATTTGAAGTGCTAATTCTTTAACTTTTGCTTGTAATTGTTCTTCAGAAATTAAAGTGTCTTTTATTTCAATATTCATTGTAATCCTCCTACAGTGTAAAACTTGCGAACATTTCGACTGTAAAGGATAGAATGGAAAAAGTCAAAGGAGATAGTAATTTTTTACAAAGATAACGCCAAAATCATCTGATGATATGATATACTAAGTGTATTAAGAAAACGCTTCCATAAAGGGTGAATATGATGAAGAAGAAACAGTACACAAGTGTAACATTTATAAAAGCATTACTTTTAACAATTGTTCTTGGCCTGTTGGCTTACGTAATTGATGTACCTGCGATTCGTATTTCATTAATTGGAATGACTTTAGTGTTAGGAGCAATTTCGCACGGTATGATGTCGCAGCTAAAAGAAGCTGGACTTGATGATATGAGAGATCATATAGATAAAAAGTAAGAAACCTTCATTATATAGAGTGAAGGTTTTTTTGTTTCTTACAAAAATGTAAGGTAGTTGTAAGGCAAATCGATAGTTGCATAATAGCATTTTGGATAAACTATGGGTGTAAGGTAAAAGGCAAGCATATTTTAGGTAAATTAAGTTTTAGGCACTCTATATGTGAAAAAGGAGTAGGAGGGCATGGAGAAACGTTGGACGACCTTTTCTTTTTTAGCGACTAGTAACACCGTAATGCTAGATGGAAAAATGGATTTTTTGCACTTGTTTGATCGTGAAGATGATCATTCTTCTTCTAAATTTACAATGAAATGGAATAAATGGAGCGAGAGTTGTAAGATTGAAGAAGAGGCCCCTAACGAAGAGCAAAAGATTATTTTAACAAACCCTATTAAAGCGTGGGTTGTTCAACGTCGTAAGTGTAACGTCAAAAATCACTTCAAGAAAACTGAGCCGAGACAATTAGTTATCGCTCCGGCCCGTTCTACTTCCAAATCACGCGAAAGTAACATGTAAATAATTGAGACACACACCCGAAAAAACATCGTACATATTGCGATGTTTTTTTCTTTTGCTACAATGAAATCTTTAAATGAAATATATTTCATCTGCATTTTATATTTATATCTCTTGCTTATTCTAGTAATACATCCGATGCGAGTTGATGTGAATAAAATATAAGGAGAGAATGAAAATGAAAAAGAGACTATTACCAATTTGTGCAATGGCACTTTTAGCAGTAGGATATTCTTCAGTAGCGAGTGCAGATACTGGAACAGTAACAAAGGAAGAAGCGCAAGTGCAACAAGATAAAGCTAAAAAAGAAGAAGCAATTAAGGAACAGCAAAAAAGTGAAGTAGAGAAAAAGCAAGCGGCACAAGTACAAGAAAAAAATGATATGGCTAAAAAAGAAGAAGCAATAAAAGCTGAGAAAAAAAGTGAAGAAGAGAAAAAGAGAATAGCGCAAGAACAGTTAAAAAACGATATGGCCAAAAAAGAAGCAGCGATAAAAGCCGAGCAAAAGAATGAAGTAGCTAAAAAAGAAGAAGCAAAGCCAGTTGTACAAGGTGAAAAATTACCAAATACAGCATCAAATAATGTAGCAATGATGGGATTAAGTGCATGTCTTGTAGCGGTAGGTACATTATTTGGTTTGAATCGTCGCAATAAGATTAAAGCGTAAATAAAATATTTTCCTATAAAGAATGGGATAATTTCATATATTAAAAATGGTAGGTTACTCCTACCATTTTTGGCATGGAGGAATGAAGAATGAAGTTACTCAATTATATCGGTATCATATTGATGGCTATAGGGCTATTCATGGGATCCTATTATGCTGTGGAATGGTATAAAGGAAGAAGCTCTGCCGGGCAATTAACTGCAGAAGAAATAAAGAGTCTTAAAAATATACAATATACTCAACTTTCTCGTGAAACACCTGTAACTTCTCAAGTGCCTTCTTCTCAAACAGAACATAAAGAAGGAGAAAAGGTAGCGATGTTAAACATACCAAAAATAAAGAAGAAGTTTTCTATATATTGGGGAGCGGATGATACGACTTTGAAAAAAGGAGTGGGTATGTTCGTTAGTAATTTAACGACAACCCCATCTGGAGGGGGACATACTGTACTGAGTGGACATCGAGATACTGTATTTACAGATTTAGGGGAGTTGAAAGAAAAGGATACCCTTGTTTTAGAGTATGATAATAAAACGTACACATATGAAATTCAAAAGACATGGATTACTCATGCGGATGATCGTACTGTTATTATAAAAAAAGAAGAACCGATATTAACACTGACAACTTGTTACCCATTTGATTATATAGGGGATGCACCAGATAGATATATTATCGAGGCGAAGTTAACTGGCAGTTATTCAAAATGAAATTATAGTTTTTGAAAGCAGGAGGGGGATATATCAGTTATGTCAAAAAACATTTTAATTGTTGAAGATGAAGACATATTACGTGAAATATTAAAAGATTATTTTTTAAGTGAACAATATGTAGTGTTTGAAGCGAGGGACGGGAAAGAGGCTTTAGTTGTATTTGAAGAAGAAGAGGTTGATTTAGTTATTTTAGATATTATGTTGCCAGAACTCGATGGATGGTCTGTTTGCCGAAGAATTAGGAAGACGTCTGAGGTGCCTATTATTATGCTGACGGCGCGCGTAGATGAAGACGATACGTTACTTGGTTTTGAACTTGGGGCAAATGACTATGTGACGAAGCCGTATAGTCCGCCAATTTTATTAGCAAGAGCGAAAAGGTTATTAGAAAGCAGAAAAGTGACAAAGCAACTTTTAGAGAATGAAGATGATACATTATCAATCCACGGTATTCACGTTCATTTTCCGTCTCGCACTGTTACGGTAGATAGAACAGATATTAATTTAACGCATACAGAATTTGAAATATTAGCGTATTTCATGAAAAATCAAGGAATCGTTTTAACGCGAGAGCAACTCATTTCAAGAATTTGGGGATATGAATTTGCTGGTGATGATCGAACGGTGAATAGTCATATTCGTAATTTAAGAAATAAATTAGGAGAGAAAGCAAAGTATATTACAACTGTAGTACGAACAGGTTATAAATTTGAGGGCAATGTATGAGGAAAGGAATTGTACTAAAATTATTTACTCTTACAACGGCATTATGCATGTTGATTTTAGCGACGATATTTATTGGACAAACGATATTTTTTAAACAATATTATGCGAATCGAAAAGTGGAAGATATTAAAGTAAATTTAAATTCCTTTGAGAAGAATTATTTAAACTACACAGGAAACGTAGAAGGAATTCAGAAACTTGAGCAAGACTTTTTAAGAGAAAATAATACGTGGATTACGACATTAGATAAGAACGGGGATTTAAAACATGCAGATGATTTTTATTTTGAAGTAACGATAGATCGTAGGCAACAAAAGAGCTTTGGACAACAAATATTCAAAATTCCTTTATACAATCTCGTCAATATAGAAGAGATTGATAATAAATCATCAGATCAGTTTCTAGGCCAAGGAATTTATTTTTCTGGAGTGAAAAAAGGAGATAGTTTTATTCCATTCTCTTTCTCGTTATCTAAGCAGAATTTAAGTGGATCTAATAAACCGTTAGAAAAAGCATTTAAGGAGAAAATGAGTAAATTAGATGAGGAGAAAAAGAAAGCAGCTGAGGAACAAGTAAGTAAGGAAAAGAAGCCGGCTGTTCAGGAGCAAGCTGCCCAAGAACCAGATGCTTACATAGGTGGGTTTGTTACAAAAGTACAGTTTCCAGATGTAAAAGGTCCTGTGAATCCAATTTATAAAAATACTTTATTTTTGGATAGTATAAAAGAATTTCAAACAGATGTATTACTAAAAGAGAGTAATCAAATAGAGTATTCAACAAAGACAATGGACTATGAAAAGAATGATATAAAATATAAATTA
The DNA here is from genome assembly GCF_052044835.1 of Bacillus sp. 22475. Classification (NCBI taxonomy): domain Bacteria; kingdom Bacillati; phylum Bacillota; class Bacilli; order Caryophanales; family Bacillaceae; genus Bacillus; species Bacillus sp. 22475. The sequence continues at coordinate 30,306 of NZ_JBQENW010000006.1, forward strand.
TTAATGAAACCAATAAAAGAAAAAGATGGATCAGTAACATATATTTATGCGATGGCTTCTTTACAGCCCGTAGATGAAGCTGTACAAATGGTGCAAGATTATTACATCTATATCATTGCATTTGTAGTTGTTCTTATTTTTTTAGCTTCGTTTTATTATTCAAAACAAATTGCAAAACCATTATTAAAAATAAATGATACGACGAAGAAAATAGCACAATTAGATTTTACAGAAAAAATACCGATTACTTCAAAAGATGAAATTGGAGATTTATCGAAAAATATTAATGTGCTATCAAATAAACTCCATTCGCATATTGGGCAGTTAGAAGAAGATATTGAAAAGGAAAGAAAGTTAGAAAAGACGCGAAAAGAATTCATTTCTGGTGTTTCACATGAATTAAAAACACCGCTAAGTATTATGAAAAGCTGTATTTCTATTTTAAAAGACGGGGTAGCTGAGCATAAAAAGGATTATTATTTTCAGGCGATGGAGAGAGAAGTAGACAAAATGGATACGTTAATTTTGGATATGCTTGAGTTAGCTAAATTTGAATCTGGTACATATAAAATGAAAAAGGATTCGTTTTATATTGATACAGTAATTGAAGACATATGTGAACATCTATCTGTGGAAATAGAGAAAAAAGAGCTTCGTGTTCATAAAAATATATGTTCATTTGAAGTGATTGCAAATCAAGGCCGGATTGAACAAGTCATCGTGAATTTCATTACGAATGCCATACGTTATACACCAAATAAAGAAGATATTATTATTTCTACAATAGATGAGAAGGATCGTATAAAAGTGTGCATTGAAAATAAAGGTACTCACATTGAAGAAGAACAATTAGATAAAATTTGGGATCGTTTTTATCGAGTGGATACAGCTCGGCAGCGTTCACAAGGTGGGACGGGGCTTGGGCTTGCCATTTCAAAGAATATTTTAGAACTACATGATACTGAATATGGGGCAGGAAATACAGAAGATGGTGTGTTATTTTATTTCTATTTACCGAAAAAAGCGTAGAAAATATGATCTACGTTTTTTTAAATTATTTTCATATTATCTTTACCTAATTTTTATTTTTAATCAGTATAATTTGTTTAGAATATGAGGTTATGTAAGGAGTCGATGAACCGTGCATAGCAATTGGCTAAGTATAATGGTATTTATTTTCTTTTGCGCATTTATTGTATTTTTAATTAATATTACGATATGAAAAAAGAGCGCTCATTAAGCGCCCTTTTTTTGTGTATTCATTTGATAAGCACTGATGCTTTTGAATAAGCGTGGTGAAGTGATAAATAAAAATATAAGTAAAACGGTACATAGAATATAGGAACCAATCATTGTACTACCGTTAAATATTAAAGAATATAGGAAAGCCGATTGGCCTTTTGGTGCATATTGTCCCCAGAAAATGATACCAGCGATAAAGTGACAGAAGTAACGAGCTAGACTACCGATAAAAGTAGCGACGATAATGTATCCAATTACTTTCTTTCCTTGGTTTGGTTTTGATGAAGGTTTGTCTTTACGGCTACCTAAATTTGATTGTTCTTCGCTATTTTCATTTGACGCTAAAAGCGCCTTTTGAATTGGACGATAGAATAAACCAGCAAATCCAATGAATGCAAAAGCAACAAAGTATTCAATTAGTACTTGAATTGGTGTGACGATAATGGCATCGCCTACGACAATTTGTAATAATCCCCAAATTAAGCCTCCTAAGAAAGCCATTTTGAAACCCCAGCGGTATGCGATAATAAAAATAGGAATCATAGCAAATGAAATGGAACCGCCTGTTGCTGATATTTTTATTGAAAGTGGTAAAATGTCGATGACCAAGGCGAAGGCTGCAAGAATAGCAGATTCGATCATCGCTTGTAAATTGGTGTTACGCATGTTGTCTCCCCCTAAATCCAAGTTGTACAAAAAAGAATAGATATCATAGGAGGATACGAAATACGTAAATAAAAATGAGGTATGTATTTCGGACGTTTGCACAATCCCTGCGTTAGCATTAACTAACAGGTTCGAAGGGTCGGAACGAAGTGTTCCCTCTCAGCGGCATGGCTCCCCCAGTGATAACGAGATTCTTTATTTGCTATTGTTTATTGTAAGCGAAATGGATGAGAATGGCAAACAAATGCTGTATGACAATAATTGAAATAGAATTGTAGCGAAATGTTAATAAATATGAAGCAAAAGGGTATAGTACAAGAGAAATTGGGTGTGGTATAATTTTTTTGAAAATAATTATCATTCTCTTCTGAGGGGGAAGGTTATGAGCTTAGTAGATATTAAAATTGGAGAGAAAGTGTTAGTAAAAAGTATTCAGTCTTTAGATCAACTATTAAAGCGTAGACTAGCTGCTTTCGGTCTTGCGGAAGGAAGCGTACTTCGCTTGAAACAGAAAGCGATGTTCAAAGGTCCTTGTACATTGGAGTGTCGTGGACAGTTAATTAGTATTCGTCATTGTGACGCGAAAATGATAAAGGTGGAATTAGCGTGAATAAGGTAGCTTTGCTAGGGAATCCGAATACAGGGAAGACATCATTATTTAATGCACTTACTGGTTCTTATGAGTATGTAGGAAACTGGAGCGGTGTAACAGTAGAAAAGAAGGTTGGTAAATTAAAAGATAGACAAGGAACATTAATTGATTTACCAGGTGTTTATGATTTAAATCCAGTTTCACGTGATGAAGGTGTTGTAACAAACTTTCTATTAACAGAAGAATTTAATCATATGTTAAATATCGTAGATTCCTCGCAGTTTGAAAGAAATATGCATTTAACGTTGCAGTTACTTGAATTTGGTAAGCCAGTCTCAATTGGTTTAAACATGATTGATGTGGCGAAGCAAAGAGGAATTGTCATTGATGTAAAACGATTATCAGAGCTATTAGGTGTAACAGTCGTTCCTGTTGTTGCAAGAAGTGGAAAAGGCTGTGAAGAGCTGCTTACGACTCTTAAAGAAAATGGCAAACAAGAGAAAAAGCCATTCCTTATTTCATATGGTGTACAAATGGATGAAGGAATTAGAGAAGTAATTGCTCTTTTAGAGACAGTGAATTACGAGCATCCGAGATGGTTAGCACTTCAATTTTTAAGCAATAACGAAGTAGTAGAAAAAGAAATGAAAGCATTACCAATTTATAAGGAACTCATAGCCATTCGATCTCGCTTAGAAGGAAAACTTGATTGTACGTTAGAAGAGCACATTTACAAAACTCGTGAAGCGTATATTGAAAAGTTAAAAACAAATGTTATGAAGCATGAGAAAGAAGGGAAAATTCCTTTTTCAGAAAAAATTGATAGATTAATTACACATAAAATTTTAGGACTTCCAATCTTTTTAGCAGTTATGTTTTTTATTTTTCAGGTTACGTTTACGTGGATTGGTACACCTTTATCGGATATGTTAGATGAGTTTTTTGGTGGCCAGCTTACGGATTGGGTGACGGCTGGACTTACAAGTATTGGAGCTTCTGATTTTATTCAAGCGCTCGTTACAGAAGGTATTATTGCCGGTGTTGGTGCGGTATTAGTATTCGTACCACAAATCTTTGCACTATTCTTTTTCATTTCATTATTAGAAGACTCAGGGTATATGGCGCGAATTGCAGTTGTTATGGATAGAATTATGGAGTTTTTCGGCTTAAACGGAAAAGCTTTTATTCCGATGATTATCGGTTTTGGATGTAACGTTCCAGGTATCATGGCTGCGAGAACGATTGAACAGGAAAAAGAACGTTTACTTACCATTTTAGTAACACCATTTATGTCTTGTTCAGCACGATTACCTGTATATGCATTATTTGCGGGTGTATTTTTCCCGCATAGTCAGGCGACTGTTGTATTTTCTTTATATGTTGCAGGGATTGTTCTTGCGTTATTAGTTACAAAAATTATGTCTCTTACGATTTTGAAAGCGGAAAAGTCTATTTTCGTAATTGAATTACCACCTTACCGTGTGCCACAAGCGAAAACATTATGGCTAAGCACGTGGGAGAAAGGAAAAGGATTTGTTCGTAAAGCTGGTACATTCATCTTTGGTGGTTCGGTTGTCATTTGGTTATTAAACTATGCAGGTCCATCAGGATTTGGCGTTGATATGGGAGATAGCTACTTAGCGATGATTGGTGGATTTATCGCACCACTATTTGCACCGCTCGGCTTCGGAACGTGGCAAGCTGCAGCATCCCTTTTAACAGGATTTTTAGCGAAGGAAGTTGTCGTTTCTACAATGGCAATTATTTATGCAGTTAAAGAAGATGTGCTTGGAAATGTAATGGGAGCACATTATACAGCATTATCAGCTTATGCATTTATGTTCTTTATTTTATTATATGTTCCGTGTTTAGCGACGGTAGCTGTTATTAAACGTGAAACAGGATCAGCGAAATGGACGATTTTCTCAGTCGTTTATCCACTCGTAGTTGCTTATGTATTAACGCTCATTATATACCAAGTTGGATCCTTACTCGGATTCTAGAAGGAGATGTATTGTGATGATGGTCAATATTATAATTGGAGCTATCATTTTTGGTTATGCAGCATATACGTTAGTTAATTTTGTAAAGAGAAGTAAAAAAGGAAAATGCGCGGCATGTTCTTTAAATAAGTCATGTCAGTCGAATACTTGTAGTCCGGATATGGAACAAGTTGCTCATAAATAGAAAAAAGCTTTGCGAATTTCGCAAAGCTTTTTTGTTTTACTTTTTACTTTTTAATTTTTACAAGTTGAGAAGCTTCTACGCCTTTGTAACCAGGGAATTCTTTACTTGGGTCTTTATCAAATTTTAATACACCTACAGATTTTTCATCACCTTTTACATTGCTGTAAGTTGCGTCATCAACAATCGCATACATATCTGTATATGCACGGCCACTTCCGATAATTGTGTTGCCTTCATATTTTAATTTCGCTCCATCAAGTGTAGCATTTTCTACTTTCTCTTTTGCGAATAATACACCTTGTTCTGTTGTTACAGCTGGTAATTTATCAAGTGGTTTCGTGTTGTCTTTTTCATCAACTTTGCTAAGTAACTCTTTTTTCACTAGTTCTTCACCAGTTTTCTTATCCATTACAAGAACTTTTTTACCATCTAATGTTGTCATTTTCATTTTATAGAAGTCTTTTTCTTTCACTTCTTTTTTGTTTTTATCTGTAATTTGTTGAACTTGTTCTTCTGAGCCGTACAGTACAAAACCGTTCGCTTTCTCTCCTAATAAAGAACAACCTGATAATGCTCCAAATGAAATTGCTGCTGCTAATCCGATTCCTACTAATTTTTTCATGATGATTTCTCCTTTTATATGTTTTATAGTAAATACAATTTTTGTATTAGTGCTTACATGTGAAGAAGCTTGTTTGTTGCTTCTGGTATTAGTGTATAAGAAATATCGGAATGCAACTATCGAGTTAGCTTACAGTAACATTACACTTATGTAATTTAGTGAAATTGCACAAAAGTAAGTTAATTTCAAAGAGGGATAATGAGAATATATTAGAAATGCAATATTGTATATAGAATGTCATATTATAATGGATGTATTTTGGAAATAACATGTAAGGACATATTAGTTTTGTTATAATAAACACATAGGCTGTAAAAATGAATATTCTTTACTGTAAAGGGAGATTTTTCAGTTTTCCAAGTAGTGAATTTGAAATATGAGGTATATCATAGGAGGAATTTAGATGTCTGTATTTAAACGATTAAGAGATTTAACAATGTCGAATGTGTACTCGTTAATTGAAAAAGCGGAAGATCCAGTTAAGATGACGGATCAATATTTACGCGATATGCAAGCGGATGTACAAGAAGCTGAGAAAAGTGTAGCAGCTCAAATCGCACTTGAGAAGAAATTCAAAATATTATTTGAAGAGCAAGAAGCACTTGTGAAAAAACGTGAAGAGCAGGCTCATATGGCTGTTCAAGCTAATAACTTAGATCTTGCGCGTCGTGCATTAGAAGAAAAACAAAACGCAGAGCAAAAAATGAATGAGTATAAAGCAAGCTATGAGCAAAATAAAGCTGCTGCTGATAACCTGCGCCTAAAGCTAGAAGAAATGCGTAAGCAATTAAATGAGCTGAAAAATAAACGTGAAACACTTGTAGCGCGTGTAAATGCGGCGAAAGCACAAAAGAATATTAATCAGGCGATGTCTGGATTTGATTCAAATTCAGCAAAAGCTGGTTTAAGCCGTATGGAAGAGAAAGCTCTTCAATTAGAGGCTGAAGCGGAAGCAAGCGGTGAAGTTTATAAGAAAGAAAAATCATTAGATGATGAATTCGCAAGCTTAAACAAAAATTCTGCTGTTGACGATGAATTAGCTCGTATTATGAAGCAGTATGAGAAATAATATAGAATAGAGACAAATGAACCGACATGTCTAAATATACTCATGTCGGTTTTCTATTATATTTTAGAGGAGGTTTTGCAATGACATGGATGAATGTAGTTGCCATGCTTGTATGGACTGGAGCGAGTGCAGTACTTTTATTTGCAATTATGTGGGTTGATTCAATTTTTACAAAATACAATGATTTAAAAGAAATCAAAAATGGAAATACAGCTGTAACAACTCGTTTTATTATGAAATTATTTGCACAAGGGTACATTTTATCTCAATCGATAACGAAAGCAAATGACTTATGGCAAGCACTTCTTGCATCAGCAGTTTCTTTCGTTATTTTATTAGTGGTAGAAATGTTTATCGAATTCGTATTAAAGAAAATGTCTGGTCTTGATTTAGAAGAAGGTACGAAAGAAGGTAGCGTTGCACATGCGATGTTAGCCGGATCATTACATATTGTTGGTGCACTAATTTTAGGTGCTTGTTTATAAAGAGAAAAGGAGGGGTAGATCATGAGTTTATTTAAACGAATTAAAAATATAATGAAAAGCCCAGAGCCACCGAAGCCGGAAAAGAGTCTTTTAACGTTAGCTCCTGGCGATATGATTGAAGTTTCATTAGTTATGTATGAATTAATTGGGAAAACGAGTATGCATTCGCGCAAGGAAATTGTTTTGACATTGCAAGATGGAAAAGATATTCGTTATTTAAAAATTGAAGACCGAGAAAATACGTATTACAAATTATATACTCCAATTGATGGTCGCTTAGATTCAATTGATGAAATTCCGACGACAATTGAAATGGATGATATCGAGTACCATATGGAAGAACAATATAACGGACGTGTTGTTGTGATGGGAAAAACTCCATTCTCAGCTTCAGAAGAACAGTATATATGGGAATTCCAATCAGATAATCGAAAATTATTGCGTATTGAATGGCAAAATGGTCGCACAATGATGTATGAGGGAGAAGCAATCATTCCTGCTGATGTACAAATTATAAGAGCAACGTAAGGGGGCGTAATCATGTCAAACCGATTGTTTACCATGATTAAATCGTTTGTGATCCCTATACTTGCTATCGTTATATTACTTGTTGTTGCTGGTTATGCCTTATCAGGTTGTCAAGGCGGGCAGACAAAGTCGATTCAAGACCGTTATCCACTTGAATCTGTTGCCAAGGAAGGTAAACAAGAATCTTACGTGTATAGGGCCGCCAATCGGTCAGTTCCTGAAGTAGCGAAGGAACTCATTAACGAAAGAGAACCGAAGCAAGCATCTAAAGAAGACGAAAATCAAATGTTCCTCGTTTATTCTGACAAGATTTATAACCTGCAAAAGGATAAAGAGAAACCATCTGATACATTAATTGAAATAAGTAATAAAGAATTTGTCCGTCAAAATTATCAACCGTCCTTCTTGCAAGGATATATTATGGGTAGCATATTAAACGATATATTCGGTTCACGAAAATCATCATACGGTGATTATCGAGGATATAACGACAGACAAAATCATAAACCAGTCATTCCAGAGAGACCACCTACGAAAGAAGAAAAGAAAACCCCACCTCCAATTACGAAGGAAGGGAAAGGGTCTATCATTAAGCGAGGCGATAATGTAGATTCGAAACCATCAGTAGGTGATAAGGGAAGTATTACTGAAAAAGGAAATAATACGACGCCCCCACCTTCTACTGGAAGCAAGGGTAAAATTACAAAAACACCAGGCGGTTCAAGTGGATCAGATGTGAAGCCGAAATCATCTATTAAAACGCCGCCAAGAAATACATCTCCTCCAAAAACGAGGGTCGGTGGTTCAGGAAAGATTACGAAGAGAAGATAGTGTAGAGACCGAAAAGTGTAAATTGCTTTTTGGTCTTTTTTCTTGTTATAAGAACTAATTCCTTTCAGGTGGTGTAATTTAGGCATAAGGGGGCGAGTAAAAATATATCAGCGATTATTAGAATATATCGACCGTAATTCAAAATATATCAGCGATTATTGGAATATATCGACCACAATTCAAAATATATCAGCGATTATTGAAATATATCGACTTACCGACAAAAACTGACAACGATAGCAACTTAATAATAAAAAGAGGGTGTACCAAAATCTCGGCACACCCTCTTTTTTCATAACGATTAATGAATATCACGTTTCTTGAAATTACCGCCTTTTACTTCTGCTACGTCATAAACGGTAATAAAGGCATTAGGATCGATTTCATTAATAAGTTCTTTCATTTTACTTTCTTCTAAACGGTTAATTACGCAAGAAATTTCTTTGAATTTCTCTCTTGAATAACCACCGTATACTTCGTTATATGTTGCACTTCTGCCTAAACGATCGCGAATTGTTTCTACCATTAATTCAGGCTCTTTTGTAATAATTTTAAATGCTTTTGAACCACTTAAACCAACTTCAACGATATGAATCACTTTCGAAGCAATAAAGTAAGCAATTGCCGAAAGGATAGCTCCTTGAAGACCGAATACCGTTGATACGAAAATAAATACGAACATGTTTAAGAATAAAATAAGGTCACTCGTTCCAAATGGTAACTTACGAGAAAGCAATACAGCTAGCATATCGATTCCATCTAATGCCCCACCGTTACGTAATGCTAGTCCCATACCAAAACCGATAATAATACCACCAACAACTGTAACTAATAATGTATCGCCTTCAATAATAGCTGGTATTCCGTGCATGACAACGGTACCTATTGCTAATGAAGCAATCCCGATAATGGAATAAATCGCAAAGCTTTTACCGATTTGCTTATATCCTAACCAAACGAAAGGAATGTTAATAACTGCGATTAGAGCTCCTAATGGCAATCCAAATAATCTTGAACTAACGATACTTAAACCAGTCACACCACCGTCTGATACATTATTTGGAATTAATACTGCTTCTAATCCGTACGCTGTGATAAATGCCCCAATAATAATCATCAAAGCTTTCGAAGCAATTTTTAGCTTATTGGGCTTGTTTTTGATACTTTTCTCCATATAATTTCCTCGTTTCAAACTAGTTTCTTGTTTGTTACATAATTTACATCTAAATTTTATTTTAACATTTAATTTGAAAAATTTCTCCTTTAATGGATGTATGCAGGGAATATTATGACCATATTATCTTTAAAATATTTTTGAAATAAGTATAAGAAATCCCATCCTTTCAAAGGATGGGATGCTATTAAGAAAATATAAAACTAAGTACTGATACGAATACAGCTAAGCCTAAAATAGTTCCACATATTTTCATATGGCGCTTACGTCCCATTACGACAATCGCAACATATTCACGGATCATTGCGTTAGGCCAGTAATAAAATGCAGTTTTTGATCCAATACCTTGGCTGTTAAGACCAGCTTGTCTTGCATATATACCAGCACGGAAAAGGTGGAAATTATTCGTTGTAAAAATACTTTTATATTTACCTTCTGGTTTTAAAGAATCCATAATTTCTTTAGAGAACAGCATATTTTGATATGTGTTTACAGAGCGATTTTCCTGGACTGTATGTTCAAGAGGAATTCCTTTTTCAACAGCGTAACTTTGCATCGCTTCCGCTTCTGGAAGACCTTCATCTGGACCTTGTCCACCAGAAAAAATAATTGTTGGTGGTGTATTCACAGCGGCTTGTTTCCAATAGAAGTCGATCGCTTTATTAATGCGGCTTGCAAGTAAAGGTGGTACTTTATCATTAATTAAGCCGCTACCAAGAACGATGATGAAATCTTGATTACGTCTTGGTCTGTTGAATTGGTATAAAAAATATGCGCTTAAGAAATTAGTTAAGTGTATAAAGAAATAGAAGCTTATAAGAGAAATAGCTGCAAAAATAGGCTCTAAATGCGATGAGACCAAACTTGCTGGGTTTATAATAGGGAGTAACATAAAGAATAACATCCCTAAAGCAGCAAGGAGTGTTAAACAGTTGGTGAACCGTCTTCCTTCTCGCTTCATTAAAATTCTAGCATTAAGAAATAGCCCAAACATTAAAGCAACAATACCGAAAGGAAGCATAATAAGAAGTGCTAAAATAGGTAAAATTATAATATAGCGTAGGACATCACTACTTGAATTCACAGATATAATCACACAAAAAAGAAGGAAAAAACAGACAAAGGCATTAAATAAAAAGCCGTTTATTATTTTTCGCGGATCTTTTAAATAGGAAATAAGAAAAATAATAAATAGTATAAGAGGAATAATTCCAAAATACAGCATAAATATAGTACACCTCAACTTGTATAAGAATTTGACATACCTTTTATATTACATGATTTTATAAGTGAAAATGAAAGAAAAAGGATTTTGAATTTTCTCAATAAAATATTTGAATACATATGTTACAATATATTCAAAGCGATATATTAAAAGTAAAATGGTTGAAAAGGCACTCAGTAGAGTGCTTTTTCTTTTTGTATGCAATTGTGCATATTATATTTTTTTTCAAATGAAGAGGATTACAATATAAGTTGTAGACAGACTTTATAAAGCAGAATTTCATACAAACATTTCCCTCTACTTTTTGTATCTAACAATCGTATAACAATAAATAATTCTGTTTTATAGTGTCTGTTTTTGAAAGGTGGCTTCTTTGAAGGCACCTTTTTTTATTAGTATAGATAGTTTTCACTGTTAGCATAGTGTAAACTATCTATACTAAACATTAGCAATCTTCCGTATAAATATTATCAATTTACTATATATTCCAGTGGTGTTAACCTACATATGAAAGGCTTTCTTTTTCAAAATATTACCCCTAATAAAATTTTGAAGAAGTCAACTGTCTCCAAACTTGTCTTTATGCTTAAAGAAAAAGCACTCAATTTGAGTGCTTTTTCTTATTGAAACATGCTATTTTTCTAGGCGATTTTCATAAAATAAAAGTAAAGAAATGAAAGTGGGTGACAAAATGCCGGCAGTTGTGGAAGGTGTTATTATTGAAAACTGTAACGGAACGATTAATTTAGGAGATAAATATAATGTGCAGCCGATTGAAAAAACGAAAGCGTATAATGGGTCAGGATCATCGAATACAGGAATAAAAGTACAAACGTTTAGCGGGGTTAGTACAGCGGATGTAAGAGATAGCGATGTGTATGATCAAGTAATCCAATCTACATTATAATTTTTATATGCAAAATTGCATAAAGTAACATGTTTGTCCTGTGCTACAATCTAGCTGTGAGCTGTTAATGATTCTTCTGTATTATAGTTGTTAGATTAGAAATATAACATCCTATCGAAAATCATACGTATAAAAAAGACACTTCAAACGAAGTGTCTTTTTTCATTTTAGTGATACCCTTTAGCAGAGTCTTTATGAATTTTATTTTTAAAAATACTGTAGCTCCAAAGCTGATATCCAATAACGATTGGTACCATGACCATTGCAACGAAGAACATAATTTTTAAGTTTAATTGACTACCGGCTGCGTTGTATAACGTTGTACTGTATGCATCGTTAATACGAGATGGTAACATTCTTGGAAACATACCTGCAAAGCCAGTTGTCATAAACATTGCGATTGTTAGGCAAACGAATGTGAATGCAAGGCCAATTTTATGTTTGTACACCATAATAAGTGCGAGTACACTCATTAGCATTGCAAGTACTGGAAGAATGAATAGTACCGGATATTCCGTAAAGTTTTGGAATAAGTTTGTCCGATTAGCAGTTGCTACATAGAAGATAGCTAAAATAATAGCTGCTGCCATTGAAAATGGTCTTGCGATTTTATAAGCACGGTCGGATACTTCACCAGTCGTTTTAATCATGACCCAAAGGGCACCGGATACGACAAATATAGCAGTGAAGAACAACCCTCCTAAAATACCGTAATGGTTTAGTAAGCTAAGTAAATTTCCTTCATAACCATTTTTTCCGATTTGTAGTCCGTAATAAAGATTAGCGAACGTAACACCGAATAGGAAAGCAATTAAAAAACTGCCAATTGCAAATGCCCATTTACAAGTTTTTTGCCAAATCGGTGAATCATCTTTATGCATGAATTCCAGTCCAGCGGCACGAGCAAACAGTGCAAGTAATACTAAGAATAACGGTGTATATAGATAACTAAACATATTTGCATATGTGACTGGGAAGGCAGCAAATGTTGCGCCACCAGCTGTAATTAACCATACTTCATTACCGCCCCAGAAGGGGCCAATTGCTTCTTGTAATTGATTTCGTTCTTGTCGATCTTTCGTAACGAAAGGAAAAATCATTCCGTTACCAAGTGCATACCCGTCAAGAATAAAGTAAACTGTCCAAATCACGCCCCATAAACCAAACCAGATGATTGCAAGCATATCATGAGACATGAGCCACGCCTCCCTCAGTAGCAGGATCTTCTAATGCTGCAGGTCCTTTTTTCGCGAACTTCAGCATTAAGTATACGTCTGCGATTAAAAGTAAAGTGTAGAACAAAATTAAACTAATTAATGAGAACCAAATTTGTGGAACAGATATAGGTGATACAGATTCTGCGGTACGCATTAGTTTATATACTGTCCAAGGTTGACGACCTACTTCAGCGACAATCCAGCCAGCATTAATCGCAATGTATGGAAGTAAGACAGACCATATTGTAATTTTTAAATAACGTTTTGAGTTCTCTAGTTTTCCTTTTCGGTTTAAATAGAAGCCATACCAAGTTAATGCCATAAAGAACATACCAAGTGCAACCATTAAGCGGAAGCTATAATACACGAGGTTAACATTTGGACGTTCATCTTTCGGAATATCTTTTAAACCAACAATTTCGCCATCAAATGAGTTTGTATAGAAGAAGCTTCCGAGTTTTGGAATCGTAAGGAATTCAAAGTTCTTCTCATTTTTTACATCAGGAATTTGAACAATTGAGAAGCCTTGTCCTTTTCCAGTTTCCCAAACTGCTTCCATCGCAGCTCCTTTTGCTGGTTGATATTTAGCTGCTGATACACCAGATTGATGTCCCATAAACGGTGTAATTGTTGCGGCGAATAAGCCTAACATTAAACCAAACTTAAATGATTTTTTGAAGAATTCCACTTCATTTTTACGTAATAAGTGATAGGCACTAATTGCCATAACGAAGAAAGCACCTACGATATAACAACCAATGACAGTATGGAAGAACATATTCCAAGCATATGGATTTGTAACGAGTGCCCAGAAATCATTTAATTCAGCGCGGCCATTACGTACTACGTAGCCAACAGGGTTTTGCATAAATCCGTTTGCTGTAATAATCCAAAGTGCGGAAATGTTTGTTCCAAGTGCAACCATCCACATACAGAAGGCACGGAATTTTGGTGAAATTTTGTCTTTACCGAATAACCATATTCCCATGAAAGTAGATTCTAAGAAGAAGGCAACGAGTGCTTCGATTGCGAGAGGTGATCCGAAAATATCTCCCATATATTTGGAGTATTCAGACCAGTTCGTTCCAAATTGGAATTCCATCGTAATCCCAGTTATAATCCCCATTACGAAGTTAATTGTAAATAATTTACCCCAGAAATTTGCCATTTTACGGTATGTTGGATTCAATGTGCGGGCGTATTGAGTTTCCATACATGCTACTAAAATGACAAGTCCGATTGTCAAAGGTACAAATAAAAAGTGATAAAAAATAGTAATTGCAAATTGAAAACGACTCAGTAACAGAACGTCGGACATAATAAATATTCACTCCTTTTTTACATTATCTACAATCAGTTTATAGTGAAAATACGTTTAAAGTATGTGAGACTTGTTACAAAGCTGTGTGTATATTTTGAAAGAATTATGTCGATTATCTGAAAATATCTTATTTTTACTATAAAGCGATATCCTTTTTGAGTTTTTCATATTTTGGTACACTATATAAGTAATGTAAATGAGAGAAAAGAGGGTTTTTTACTATGAAGTCATTAGAAGAGATTTTACAATACAATGAAAAATTTGTTGAAGAGAAAAGATACGAAGAGTATGAAACGGGAAAATTCCCGAATAAAAAAATGGTAATTATCTCTTGTATGGATACTCGTCTTGTTGAATTATTACCAAAAGCAATGAATATGCGTAACGGTGATGTGAAAATTATTAAAGTAGCAGGAGCTGTTATCTCACATCCATTCGGAAGTATTATGCGTAGTATTTTAGTTGCTGTATATGAACTTGGTGCTGATGAAGTTTGTGTAGTTGGTCACCATGATTGCGGTATGGCAAAAATTCAAGCAAGCAGTACAATTGAGAAGATGAAAGAACGCGGTATAACAAATGAGAAATTAGATACACTCCGTTATTCTGGAATCGATTTAGAAAGATTCCTACAAGGGTTCTCTAGTGTAGAAGAAAGTGTAGAACATAGCGTATCGATACTTCGCAACCATCCATTACTTCCAGAAGAAGTACCTGTTCACGGTCTTGTTATAGATCCTGATACAGGAAAATTAGATTTAGTTGTGAATGGTTACGACAATTAAGAATTTACTTTGTCATCCTTTTTATCTGGGACAGGATCAAATCCTCCCGGGTGGAAAGGATGACATTTTAATATACGCTTACAAGTAAGCCAAAAGCCTTTGAGTGCACCATGTTTTTGAAACGCCTCTAATCCGTAATGAGAACAAGTTGGATAAAAGCGGCATGTTGGTGGTGTCATCGGAGAAATGAACTTTTGATAAAAGCGTATAATCCCAATAAAAATCTGTTTCATAATGGTCTCCTTTTCAGCATACTTTTAAAGTATTATAGCACGACTGTACATAATACTTTACTAATGTGCATTTCCGTTATATCATATTGGATATAACGGAATTAAATTAAAAGCGGGAGAGATGTTTTATGCCATCAGTAGAAAGCTTTGAATTAGATCATACGATTGTAAAGGCACCTTATGTAAGACATTGCGGAGTTCACAATGTAGGTAGTGACGGTATTGTAAATAAATTTGATATTCGTTTCTGTCAACCGAATAAACAAGCAATGAAACCAGATGTTATTCATACGTTAGAGCATTTATTAGCATTTAATTTACGTAAATATATTGATCGTTATCCGCATTTTGATATTATCGATATTTCACCGATGGGCTGCCAAACAGGATATTATCTTGTAGTAAGCGGAACACCGACAGTACGAGAAATCATTGATTTATTAGAATTAACATTAAAAGATGCGGTTCAAATTACAGAAATTCCGGCTGCAAATGAAACACAATGTGGTCAAGCGAAGCTTCACGACTTAGAAGGAGCACAACGCTTAATGAACTTCTGGTTAAGCCAAGATAAAGATGAACTTGAGAAAGTGTTTGGATAAAAAGGAAAACTGCCTGTGAAAGGGCAGTTTTTTTATTTTATTAAGAACGAACATGTTCTTTTTTTATGAAAGTATACTAGACACTCCAACATATAAAACAAAGGCAGAACAGAGAAAATAAACAAATGCTTTCTTTTTTTGCTGCTTCTTTATTTCATCGATTCCAAAAAGGATACACATAATACTTAAAAGGATAAACACGTAAGGTAAAAGAATAGTGAAGTTTGCAAAGAAGCTAAATAGGGCGAGAGAAAGAGCGATAGTGGCGATTATAATTTGAATGTTTTTTAACATGGAATCCCCCTTAAGTAGAAAGAAATAGTTACTGAGAGAAAATAATTATAAATGCCAAATTGGTCAAAATTTCATTCTACATGTAGCGAAAGTAATATGATATTAAAACGAATAATATAAGGCCCGAAACAAAAAAATACGGGATACTCATTGATTTTCGTCCGGATTTCAATTCATTAATTCCTAGAAGAATAAAGAAACAACTGAGAATAAATTGTACGTATGGGAGAAGTGAAAAATTATCGGTAACATGGATATAAGTGCTTAGAATGAGTAAGAGAAGCATGAGAAATGCTAAAAAACTCCGTAATATAGTTAGAGTTAGCATTGTATAGCCTCCTTTAGACCATTTATCGGAATATTTCTGTGAAACCAATAAATAAAGCAGCGGCTCCTGCTAGTAGAGCGAGCACACTACCTCCTGTTTGCTGTTTTAATATTTCCTCTAAACTTATGGTGAGGGCCATAACTCCTAAAAAGATAAACATATACGGCATTATTTCTCTATTACTAGTAAAAAATCCATAGATTGCTATACATAAAGCAATAAGTGATAAAGTAATCCGTACTCCTTTTAGCATGCATGTACCTCCTTTTATTTGATATAGCTAATGATGAGAACAATCCAAATGAAAGCACCGGCAATAATACAAATAAATCCAGTTGCTGCCTCCTTTTTCTTTATTTGTTCAAATGCGATGAGAAACATTAAAGCTCCTAATAGAAATTGTGAAAGAGGTAAAAAATTATTTTGACCTGTATATAATCCAATTGCCGACATAACAATCACAGTGAGTGCTACTATGATGCGAAGTATACGAAGCATATTAGGAATTCTCCTTATTCTTTTTTGTATAAGGATTGTCTTCTAGTTTATCGACGGAATGTTTATAAGCATAGCCTTTATTAATTGTCATGATGGAGAGTACGAGGATGATTAGGACGATGATAATACCGATAATTAATATTTTGAACATAAAACCCCCTCCTTTTCTTTATTTTACATAATTTTGTAATTGATGAAAACAATAGAAAATAAAAGGATGAAAGAAGGGTGTTACATGGAGACGAAAAAAACATATTATATATCAATAGGAAATGGTCAAATTTCACAAGTGAAGACGGCGGATACGTATAATTTTGAGATTTCCGCAAATGATGAGGAAATTACGGAATTACGAGAGCACTTTGATCAAGCATATGTAGAAGATTTAGGGTCATTTGTACGCTCCCACGTTCCATTTGTTGAGTATCATCACGATTCAAATAATGACCGATATGATGAACAACTACAAAAAGCATATAAAATGATTTACGATTTAGGAAATCATGAGACGAAAGAATTAGTCGCGCAAATGGGAATAATCAATGGATTGTAATTGGATAATATTATGCAGAAAAGCGAGAATATGCTACAATTTGTGGTAGGAAAAACTTGTAACCATCAATAGGGGAGTAATGGCATGTACAAATTTAAAGATTATTACCACAACACTGTACAATTATCGTTTGAACGTTATCCATTTTCTCCTGAGCCAAAGCATGTTTGGGTTGTATGCCGGTACGGGGATCAATGGTTATTAACGCATCATTTACGTCGCGGACTTGAATTTCCAGGTGGTAAAGTAGAATTAGGGGAAACACCGGAAGAAGCGGCAGTTCGAGAGGTTCATGAAGAAACCGGCGGCATAGTTTCTGATTTAACTTACTTAGGACAATACAAAGTATCT
This sequence comes from Bacillus sp. 22475, assembly GCF_052044835.1. NCBI lineage: Bacteria > Bacillati > Bacillota > Bacilli > Caryophanales > Bacillaceae > Bacillus > Bacillus sp. 22475. Next base: position 48,016 of record NZ_JBQENW010000006.1, read on the forward strand.
GGAAAAGACAAAATAATCATTAAAAACATTTATTTTGCAACAATTAGTGCGGTAGAAGAACATACGCATTACGAAGAAACGAAAGGGTCTGTTTTATTAAAAGACATTCCTGACAACATTAAAACGAATAGAAAATTTAGCTTTATAATGCGCGATGACGTATTAGCGCGTACGATGAAACATATAGAAGAAATCGGCTGTTTTACGAAGTAAAGTGGCCGGTTTCTTTTTTTGTATGTAAGAATAAATGTAAATATATCTTTACATTATTTTGGGTATATTATACAATTTTGTAAAGATATATTTACATTTTAGGAGGGGGAAGATGGATAAAAGAAAAGAAACGACTGTTACTGTTTCGATGGTTAAATTAAACTTTTCTTTATTTTTTATAATAATTGCTTTGTCGTTTGGAATTGGTTATTTGCATATATTTCTTTCAGGTGGGGTTCAAGTTGAAGTTACATTATTAACGATGTTTCTTTTTATTATCGCAATGATTGTTCTCGTTTGTATTCATGAAGCGATACATTTAATTGGCTTTCGCTATATCGGAGGTGTTCCGTGGAGTGAACTAAAATGGGGCGTTAATTGGAAATTAGGTGTTGCATATGCTCATTCTAAACAGGCGGTTACAGTAAAGCAAATGAAGAAAGTGTTAATGCTTCCGTTTTTACCAACTGGAATTTTGCCAATTGTATTGGGATTAGCTATGAATCTGGAGCCACTCTCATTTTTAGGAATTCTACTAACAGCAGGTTGTATCGGTGACATTGCCTTATATCAAAAAGTTTCAAAGTTTCCAGATGATGCGCTAGTAAAAGATCATCCGAGTAAACCACAGTTTACAGTGTATGAATAATAAGAGGAGGCTTTTTTGAACAACGCCTCCTCTTATTATTTTTATTTTTTTTCAGTAAATCGATCTATTGTGAAAATCATTGATGTAATTTAATTACTATTATTGTGTTTTTATCTCCACCTCTAAAAACGAAAGCACCTCCAACAAATCATCTACGATACGTGAATGCTTAAAATTCCCCCAAAACGAATCTTTTTTCCAAACACCAAGAATCCCTACTTGTTCAGAACCAAGCACATCGTTTTCTGGATGATCTCCAACATAAAGACATTCTTCTGCCTTCACATCTAGTCTTTGCAAAGCACGTTCGAAAATTTCAGGATGAGGTTTTTTAATTCCTTCAGCTTCTGAAACGAGAATGGTGTTTGTATACGTATGTATATGTAGTGCTCGAAGGTTGCTCATCTGAAATTCAGTAAAACCATTTGTAATAATACCAATTTTAATGTTTCGCTGTTTTAACTGTTGAAGTAGTTCATGCGTGTTTTTGAAAGGAATACAATGATGTTGGAAGTTTGTAATATAGTCGTGTAGTAGTTGTTCTTGCGTTAAAGTAGTAATGTTGTATCCAGAAAAGAGAGTAGCATATACTTTATCCTTCCACGTATAGCCATTATTATCGAGTTCAAGAAATCGAGAACAATACTCTGATTTCTCTATGCTCTTCAAATGTGAGGCGAAGCGATTATATTGCTCACAAATAAATTGTTCTAAAGATTGGCGCCGATCTAATAGTGTTCCATCTAAGTCGAATAAGATTGCACGAATCATGGGAAGCCCCTTGCAGTTTTTATAATTAATTATCGCATATTCGCAAAAAAATGATTATGATATTTTGTAGAATGGAATAATGGGGGATTGTATGAAGGAACTGTATGGCAAGTTAGTGTGTTGTATTATAGCAAGCAGTTTAGTTGCAGGATGCGAGAGTGCTATCGAGGTTACGAAAGAAAAAGAAATTTGTAAAACAGAAGAAGGGTGTACGCAAATAGGAGATAAAACATTACAAAAAGTATATAAAAAGATAGAGGGACTTTCAGAACTTGAAAAAGTAGAGGATTATGACATAGAAGAGTATGAAAGTATGAATATGAAAGAGGCGGAACAGAAAAAAGAAGAGGATGACAATTACAATTACTTCTTTTTAGCTTCTTATTATATCGATGATGATGAAATTGTAGATCCTTATTTTGAGAAATTGGATCGTAAGAGATTGAATAAAGTTTTTGCAGATGACAAAGTAGCAAAAGATGATTTGTTAAGCCAGCGACAAGATAGAGAGTATCATGAAACGTTATGGGACATGTATCGCACTCTCATTCCAGTGAAATATCGTGAGAATATAACAGGGTTTGATCTAATAACGGATGGTTATGACGGCGTTGTTGCCCATGTCATGCCAAGTATGGATGACCCGAGAGATTGGTTGCTTAGTTTAGACGTGCTCGATTCTGGGGTGAATATAGATGAAGTGATGAAAACATTAATTCATGAAACGGCTCACGTATTAACGATTGGGCATAAACAAGTACCAGTGGATAGGAAATATTTAGAGGCGTTTGATGAAGAGAAAGACATTTCATCATATCGAAATAAATGTAACACGGTATTCTTGAAAAATGGATGTGCGAGAAAAACTTCGTATATTAACCAATTTTATAATGAATTTTGGAAACCAATTGAGCAAGAGTGGACAGAAAAGAAAGTAGAAGAAAGTGAAGAGGCACAAATTGAATTTTATAAAGAAAAGCATGATGATTTTGTATCGCTGTATGGAACAACAAATGTAACGGAGGATATCGCAGATACATTTACAGCGTTCATTTTACAAGATTCAAAAAAGGTGAAAGAAGGAACAGAGTTAAAATATAAAAAAATTGCTTTCTTCTATCAGTTCCCTGAGCTTGTAAAAATGAGAGCGGAAGTGCTGTCGGGATTATATGATGTTTCAAAAACGATAGAACAACAAAGTGGAGACTAATGTGAGTTATGCTTTCGATATAGTTTCGTTAAAGAAAAGCGTGAAGAATTTTTAATTCTTTGCGTTTTTTTATGTTGATAAAATTGGAAATTCTGTATTTTTATTAAAAAGAAGAAGGAACTTGCGGTATAAAATAGAATTAGTATAAAAATGTCACAATTTAGACACAATTATAATGCGCGTGTTGTAGGGACTATAAGTTTACTCTCGAGGAGGTAATGAAACGTATGAAAACGATTCTTGCTGTTGCTGGTCTCATTTGGGTAATGTCTCACGGTTTTCCGATTTTTGAAGGGGAGCAAATTCGTAGTGCTTTGAATGAAAAGTTTAATGATTATCATGTGATAGATCGAAAAGATAATGTCGTTACAGTACGTGTGAAAGACTGTTTCCATACAGTTACGGTTGCGGATGGAAACATTACAAATGAAACGAAAATGTGTGATAAAAGGTAAAAGAAAGAAGCTGACTATAGCGCACTGTTTTGAGTCAGCTTCTTTTTCTTTTTCCAATTAGAATTTTTTCAAATGCCTCAACAAATACATACATAAGAGTTGCAAGAACACATGTGAGTAGTACGCTAAGTAAGACGAGTGTGAAGTTAAAGACTTGGAATCCGTAGCTAATTAAGTAGCCAAGTCCTTGTTTGGAAACGAGAAGTTCTCCGAAAATAACACCGACCCAGGATAAACCAACATTTACTTTTAACGTTGAGATAATTGCTGGAAAGGATGCAGGGAGAACGACTTGCTTATAACATTGCCATTTATTTGCGCCAAATGTGTCCATCACTTTTATATAGTTAGAATCGACTTCTTGAAATGCACTGTAAATAACGAGAATGGTAATGATGATGGAAATGATTACTCCCATTGCGATAGAAGATGAAATGTTTGGACCGAAAATAACGATGATGATTGGACCGAGTGCAACTTTTGGCATTGCATTTAGAACGACGAGGTAAGGATCAAGTACGCGGGCTAGAAGTGGCATCCACCAAAGAAACGTGGCAATAATAGCACCGAGTACCGTTCCGAGAATGAAGCCTACTCCTGTTTCCAGCAATGTCGTCCATATGTGGATCCAAAGTGAACCATCGATCCATTTCGTTAAGAAGAGATCCCAAATACTCGAAGGAGAGCTAAAGAGTAAAGGATCAATCCATTCTTTTTTACTAGCTATTTCCCATAGTGCAAAGAAAAGAATAAGTAGTAAAAGTTGTAGCGAGCGAGCAATCCAAGCGCGTCTGCGTTCGTTCTTTCGAAATTGTTCATGTAGTTGTTTTATATTATCCAAGTCGTTCCAGCTCCTTCCATATATCTTGAAAGAGGGCTGGGAAATCGTAGTGATGGCGTGCTTCTAACGGTGATAAAGAACGGATACTTTCCGGGACGATAAAGGTTTTTGCGATTTTTCCGGGATTCGCTTGTAGTAAATAAATACGATCACTCATCGCAATCGCTTCTTCAATATCGTGAGTAACAAGTAGTGATGTTTTCTTATATTTATTTAGTAAGTTGAAAACCAGTTCTTCTAGTTTTAACTTCGTTTGATAATCGAGTGCGGAGAATGGTTCATCTAGTAATAAAATTTTCGGATCAGTCGCTAATGTTCGAACGAGAGCGGCACGTTGACGCATACCGCCGGATAGTTCACGAGGATATTGTTCTTCTACACCATGCAGACCGACTTGTTTTAAAAGGTTTAAAGTATGTTCTTTCATCTGCTCATCATAAATCTTTCTAATATGAAGTCCGAGCATAATATTTTCTTCAATCGTTTTCCAAGGGAATAAGTAATCTTGCTGCAACATATATCCCATAGATGATGTTTTCGTTGTAATTGGTTCACCATCTAAAAAGACGATACCGTCAATTGGATCAAGTAACCCAGCAATGATCGAGAGGAGCGTTGTTTTACCGCAACCACTTGGGCCGAGTATAGAAATAAATTCGCCTTCTTCCACTTGTAAGCTCATATCTTCAAGAATAAGTTTGGCATTCTCTTTTGCAAAAAAGCAGTGAGAAACGTTACGTATTTGTAAAAAACTCATACACTTCGCCTCTATTTCTTAATAACGCTTTCGGCAATTTTTGTATTGACGAGCGCTTCATGTGGGACTTCCTTTTGTAATTCACCAGCGTCTTTCATAATCGTTTGGAGCTGTTTCCATTCTTCCGCATCTAGTAGTGGATTTGTCGCATAAGAATGTTGCTTTTTATACCGTTCAATTACTTTTACTGTAATGTCTTTTGAAGTGTCTTTAAATAGCGGGGAAACAGCATCAGCAATCTCTTCTGGACTATGTGTATCAACCCATTGCTGTGCTTTATAGAGAGCACGTGTGAACTTTTCAGCAGCAACTTTATCTTTCTTTAAGAAACTTTCTTTTGCCATGAACGTTGTATAAGGAACAGTACCAGATTCATTTCCGAATGAAGCGACGATATAACCTTTACCTTCTTTCTCAAGTATACTTGCAGTCGGTTCAAAGAGCTGTACAAACTCTCCGGTACCAGATGCGAAGGCATTTGCAATATTAGCAAACTCGATATTTTGAATTAAGTTTGTATCTTTATGAGGATCAATGCCATTTTTCTTTAAAACGTATTCTCCAACCATTTGCGGCATGCCGCCTTTACGCTGTCCTAAAAATGTAACACCTTTTACGTCATTCCAATTAAAAGAGTCTAGTTTTTTACGTGAAACTAAAAATGTCCCATCTGTTTGTGTAAGCTGTGCAAAGTTAATGACAGGGTCTTTCGCTCCTTGTTGATGAACGTAAATAGACGTTTCAGAACCGACGAGAGCAATATCAATTCCGCCAGATAATAGGGCGGTCATCGTTTTATCGCCACCAGCTGTTGTTTGTAGGTCAATATTTAGTCCTTCATCTTTAAAAAATCCTTTTTCAATCCCGACATATAATGGGGCATAGAAGAGAGAATGGGTAACTTCGCCGACGCGAATGTTTTGGGTTTGTTCTTTCGTACTTTCTTTTTTACTACTACAAGCAGCAAAAGTAAAAACAGCTAGTAACATGATGCAAAAAATCGCGATTAATTTTTTCACTATATAACACCTCCCAGAAGTCACTCTACAAGCATGATATGTAGGTAAGTGCCCATATGTGAGTGTAGATAGCAGGAATTTTTTGGGTGGTAAAGAAGTACAAATATAAGGGGTGATAAAATGGAGTACGAATACGATGATAGCGTACATTTACATCTTGATTATTTCGGGACAGAATGTGATATGGAATCGATTGCTTATAAGAGGAAGAATGAAGACGTATGGGATGTGTATTTTAATTTTGGAGTATACGGTATTCAGAAAGACGATGTAGAGTTAGGTAGGTTTATGGATGAATATGCCGGTTATTACGTTTTTTCTGTACATGCTCGCGATCTTAGCTGGGAATTTGGAAGTGCCCAGTTTGAAGAGTGGGTTTTGAAAAATCGGATAGTAGAAAAAACGCTACAAAAATAGGAGGAATTTTGTGATTGGATTTCTCATCTTATTATTTATTTTTGTGGCCGGATTTTTTATTATGCAAATGCTTATTTACCGATTTGCAAAGAAAAACATCCATAAATATACAAAAATAAAGTGGTTTCATATGTGGCTACATATGAATATGAAAAAAGGTCCGAGATTAGATTTTTTTGATTTTGTAATTATAGTACTCGTATGTATCGTATGGAAAATATGGCTGCTTCCTTTTATATAATACACATGCTAATCATTTTCTCTTTTATCATAAAATAACGAAAAGAACCTGTCTTGTGGCAGGTTCTTTTCGTTATAGTAATAGTTGTAAAAAACTTGCATTTATACATAAAACAGTGAGTGGTGTTGTGAAAGATATTTTGACAAATACAGAAATACATACATATGGAATTAAAGTGTGGGGAATAAGAAAGAGGTCGTCCAACGGTGGACGACCTCTTTCTTATTATGCTTGGTTAGTGCGGAAGAATGGAAGTTTCTGCACAATGTGAATTAATCCGTATGCAAGAATTAAGCACATAAGAGGATTAATGAAAAATCCATAGCGATTAATTGCTAAGAATAAGTTTGAGAAGATAATGTAAATAATAGAACTTGCTACTAGCATCATAACGCGTTTATGTTTAAATGAATTTAGCATGAAGCAGAAGCTGCTCAAGAATGTACCGATGATAAACACTCTATGACATAGTTGCATAAAGTTGTGAATACGGTATTGGTCTACAGCAGGAGCTGTTTTGAATAATTCAATTGTTTTACCGACAGTGAACCAAGAGAACCAATAAGTGAAGTCCGTCTTAAATCCGTTCTTGATTAATTCTTTTGCGTATGCACCTTTGTCATCTAAGCCTTTAGCTCTCATTTCATTTACTATATTTTCATATCCAATTTTATTAAATGGATCTGCACCGGCAATTAGTGGATCTGCACCTTGGGTTGAGAATAAAATAAATTGGTTGAGTGCTAAGTAGTTACGAACAACCCATGCGCCAATAATAAAGAAAGGTCCGATAAACCATAACAATCCGATTCGAATGGAGTCTTTAAATCCATATGTAAATAACACAACAAGAACAGGAATGAGCATCATTGGAGCTGGATTTGGACGGAACATAAGTAAAATTGAAACGACAATTCCAAACCATATATGGAATTTCACTTTATTGTATTTCCATGCGAGAACAAATACATATACACATAACGCCAATAAGAATATGGATGGAACTTCTGTTAGCAATGTACGGAAGTATGTATAGTTACTTGGATAAATAGCATATAAAATACTTGCAACAATTCCATAAATGTTTTTTTCGAACAATTCTTTTCCTATTAAGAATACTAATAGCACTGTGCAAAGGTTCATGATCATGTTAATAACAGTTGCTACGTAATAGTAAGGAATTGATGTAATATCAGAAATAATCATAGCGCCAGCTAATAGTAATGGCTGACCTGGTGTAATATATGCATTTTTCCCTGGAACTTCACTAGGTTCTAAATACACATAACCAAATACACCATGTTTTAATAGTTGTTCAGCTGTTAACGAATAGTTAAAGGCATCATTTGCACCATATGTTACTTTGACTAACTCTCCATCTAATCCTGGCTGTTTTACTAAACAAAAAACGTGCAACAGGAAAGAAAGCGCCAAAATTGCATATACCGCTTTAGGCAAACTCTTAAACTTAGTAAGCAAAAATGAGCAACTCCTTTTTTATTAATTCTTTCGTATTTTTATGTGAAATCTTTAATAGTATTAAGGATTTCCAAAACATAGTTATTATATCATAAAGTGGAATGCTGAAATTAAGTTTTTCAAGAATGAGTAATTTGTATACCACAATTTAACTGTTGATTAAGGGAATATTAAGACAATACATTTATGGTAGAAGCAAGTATGCAGACGAAATATGTAATATATGTTATTTTAATAGAAATAGTTCTTTCGATGCGGGGGAAATTAAGACATAGAAACGAGGGAATGAATTGAAGTATGGTTCTACACTTTTTCATCTTCCAAAAAGAAATATATTAATTTCTAGCATTATAAGTAGTATGGTGACTTTATTAGTAATAACTATGCTGTTTATGATTTTAAAGGTTTTTAATTTAGACATGATGAAAGATCATTTAAATCAAAAGCTTGTTTTAAGTGTTATGATGATTTTCATATGGGGCATAACGTTTTATATTACGCATTTCAATAAAAAAGAGATGTCTATATTTAGGGCATCCCTGAGAGTGCATTTTATATTATTTTTGCTAGCTCATACAGTAGCATTATTTTATATTGTAATGCAAGTTAATATGAGTTTCATAGAGACAATGAATTGGATTTACATTTATAATATGCAGTTTATATTAAGTGTTGTAGTAATTTATGCAATATATATTCTTGTATATAATTTAATAGGTAAGGTTTTTCTAAGTATGGTTTTAACGAGCTGTACGTTAGTCATTTTAGGTATTGTGAATTATTTGAAGCTTATTTTCAGAGGCGATCCGTTATATCCTTCTGATTTCACACAAATTACGCATATGCAATCTGTTATACCGATGGTGATGGACTATTTTAGCTGGAGCTATATTTTTGTCATTATCTTAAGTATCGTAGCTTGTATTGTTGCAGGGATATATATGAGAAGCAATATTCAAAATGTAAAGATTCATCTAGGAATAAGAGCCTTATTAGTAGTAGGATCTATTTTTGTTCTATATGCGTATGGTAATTTTGCGAATACATTTATGAATAAAGTATTTCAAAAATCAGGTGTAGATTTTGTTTTGTGGAATCAAAATGAGAACTATGCTTCAAATGGTTTTGTACTTGGGTTTATTAGCAATTTAGATACAACAGTTATGGAAAAACCAAAAAATTATTCTAAAGAAAATATGCTTCAAATAGCAAACGATATAAAAAAACAATATAGTGGAAATATAGGGAGCCAAAAGAAAAAAGAGAAACCGAATATTATTTTTGTAATGAGTGAATCGTTTTGGGATCCGACGAAAGTAACTAACCTTTCTTTTAGTGAAGATCCTGTACCAAATTTACATCATTATATAGAAAACTTTCCTGGTGGACAAACTATTTCTCCTACATTTGGGGGAAATACGGCGAACGTTGAATTTGAGGCATTAACAAGTTATTCAATGAGTTTGTTAAAGCCAGGTTCTATACCATATCAGCAGGTTATTACAAATAAGAAAGAAATTCCATCAATCCCTACGGCGTTGAAAAAAGAAGGTTATTATACAAGTGCAATTCATTCATTTGGTCGCACATTCTTTAAACGTGACGATGTATATAAGGTGTTAGGATTTGATAAGTTTAATGCAGAGGACACGATGGAAAATGTGGATATTGATGGAGATTATATTAGTGATTTAGCGATGAGTAAAGAGATAATTGCTGAGTTAGAGGAACAAAAACAGCCAATATTTATTCATGCAGTTACGATGCAAAATCATTTTCCATTTACAGAAGGCCGATTTGGTGAAAACCTAATAGAAATTAGCGGTCTAGAAAATGAAGAATCAAAGGGAGAATTAGAGACGTATACAGAAGGATTAAGACGTTCAGATGAGGCCCTTCAATATTTAATAGAGCAACTAGATAATTTAGATAGACCTACATTATTAGTATTCTTTGGAGATCATCTTCCATCATTAGGAACAAATAAATCTTTTTATAAAGAAAATGGGTATATAACGAATGAAAAAACACCGAGCGAACGTTTAGCGATGGCGCAAACGCCGTTATTAATGTATGCAAACTTTGATATGCCAAATGATAATTTAGGTTTAGTAAGCCCAATTCATTTTTCTAATCTTATTTTTGATTATGCAGGATTAAATAAATCCTTATTTTATCAATTTTTATCGGAACTTTACAAGGAAATACCAGTACTTAGAGATGAATTAAAAGTTGATAAAAATGGAGAAGTAATCAATGATTTAACAAAGAAACAAAAAGAAATGTTAGAGCAATATAAAATGCTTCAATATGATTTACTCGTTGGAAATCAATATAGTAAAGATATCCTCTTTAAATAAAAGAAACAAAAAGAACTTGTATAACGATACAAGTTCTTTTTTCATAGTATTTAACGGGGTAACCAGACAAGCTGGGTTTAGGGAGTATTACTTGTACATTTAGTATATATGAAAATGTAATCGTTTTATTCGTTGATTTGTGAGAAATGTGTGAATTTTATGTTTTGTGAAAAATCGATTATATTAACTTTCATTCTTATATTGCAGTTGTTATGTCTGTAAAAATTTTATCAGTTCTTTATTTAATTCATCCGCTTGATCGATTGGTGAACCATGACCACTATTTGTAAGAGCATGTAACTGAGAATTTTTAATTCGTTGTTGCGTAAGCTCAGCACTTTTGTAAGGAATTAGTTGGTCGTGAACGCCGTGGAAGATTTTTGTTGGGACGTTAATTTTATTTAAATCTTTCGTTACATCTTCATTTGCAGCTGCTTGTAAAATTTTGATAAGGGCATAAGAAGCGGACTGCATACCGAGATAAGAAAACCATTCAAGGGTTGCAGCTCCTAAGTTTCTATTGAAAAAGGATAAAGATACATCATTTAAAAATTTTGGTAAATTAGCATACATTTGATTAATGAGAGCATCTGCTTGTTCTTTCGGTACACCGTAAGGGGACTCTTGATTTTTACCGAAAGAGGGAGAGACAGCGTCAATTAATGCGAGCTTAGAAATGCGGCGCCCATTATAGCGAGACATATATCGAATAGAAAGAGCACCACCAACTGAGAAACCGACTAACGTAGCGTTCTCTACTTGGAGTGCTTCTAGAACAATTGCGATATCATCGGCTAATCGATCATACGTGTAACCAGTCCATGGCTTATCAGATTGTCCATTCCCTCGTATATCCATGGCGATACAGCGAAAGCCATGCTCTGGTAAAACATTGAGTTGATATTGATACATTTGATGATTTAAAGGCCATCCGTGAACGAAGAAAACAGTCTTACTATCTGGACCAGGATTAACGTCTTGCACAAAAATATGCACATCTTTCTCGACAGTAACAAACATAAATTTCCCCCTATTTTATGAATATGCTCTATCCCAAAAACGTTGTTTTGTCATAGCTTTAATAAATTCATTTGCTAGCCTCGTAGGGTCTTGTTCTATTAGAACACCAGGCTTTCCTTCGATATTTAAAGATTGAATAATAGAAGAGCCGTTTTGGAAGGAGCCAATCGGCTTAAAGTGATTATATGATTCTACGACAAATGAACTTGCCTTGTTAAGAAAATGATCATCCATCTTTCCGCCAATAAGAAGTAATCCATCATAAAGGAGTGGTGAGCCTGTTAAGAAAGTATCATTTACTTCCCACTGTCCATTTGGTGTTCCCTGCACTATGCCTAATCGTTCGGAAACGATCACTGGTTGAAGACCTACTTGTTTGAACTGATTTATTATATATTGTGCGCTTGGCCCATCATATCCATTTGCGACAATGACACCTACTCGTAATGTATTAGGACTAAAGGTCGTATTTGCCATACTTAGTGCTGGAGATGATTTTGTAACGTTGGATTCTTGCACATTTGGGACTTTTGCTCCGAGAGCTTCTGCAACTAAAGTAGCCAATTCTGTACTAATATGTCCAATCATATCCACGACTTGTTGGCGGACAGATTTACTTTTGACTTTTCCTAATTCGAAGGAGAAAGCCTGCATAATATGGATTTTTTCGACGTGACTCATACTATTCCAAAATAAACGAGCTTGAGAGAAGTGGTCTTTGAAGCTAGCAGCAGTTTCCCTTGTTTTATGACCAGATACAGTAGAAGGATATGTAACGAATCCCCCCTTTGTCCCAGGTACAGTATAAGGAGAATTATTTGCTAAGGAATTGTTATGGTAGGCAACTTTTCCTTTATCTATTATATATTTAGATGCACCATCTCTTTGGTTGTTATGAAATGGGCATATCGGTCGGTTAATCGGTAGCTCTTGATAATTTGTACCAACGCGTGCTAATTGTGTGTCTGTATAAGAAAAGAGTCTACCTTGTAAGAGAGGATCATTGGTAAAGTCAATACCACGGACGATACTGCCAGGGTGTAGTGCTACTTGTTCAGTTTCAGCGAATACATTATCTACATTGCGATTTAATGTCATTTTCCCGATGATTTTAACGGGAAAATCTTCTTCAGGCCAAATCTTCGTTGCATCTAATATATCGAAATCATATTTAAATTCGTCCTCTTCTTCTAAGATTTGAATGCCAAGTTCGTACTCAGGATAGTTTCCAGCATTAATATTTTCCCACAAATCACGGCGATGATAATCGGGATCAGCACCGCCTAGTTTTTGTGCTTCACCCCAAATTAACGAATGAACGCCGAGTTTTGGCTTCCAGTGGAATTTCACGAATCGTGACTTTCCATTTTTATTAACTAAACGAAATGTATGAACGCCAAATCCTTGCATCATTCGAAAGCTTCTTGGAATTGTACGATCGGACATAATCCACATCATCATTGCAGCTGATTCTTGATTATTGGCGATGAAGTCCCAAAAAGTATCATGTGCTGTTTGGCCCTGGGGAATCTCATTATGCGGCTCTGGTTTAAGGGCGTGAATAAGATCAGGGAATTTAATGCCATCTTGAATGAAGAAAATGGGGATATTGTTTCCTACTAAATCAAAATTTCCTTCTTCTGTATAAAATTTAACGGCGAATCCCCTTACATCTCGATTCGTTTCATTTGCTCCTTTTGATCCAGCTACTTCAGAGAAACGAATGAAAAGCGGTGTTTTTTTTGAAGGGTCTTGTAGAAAGTGGGCCATTGTTAGCTCTTCTAAGGATTCATATAACTCAAAAATGCCATGTGCTCCGTATCCTCGTGCGTGAACGACTCGTTCTGGAATTCGTTCACGGTCAAAGTGAGAAAGTTTTTCTCGCATAAGGAAATCTTCTAGAAGGGTAGGGCCACGATCACTGGCAGTTAAAGAGTTTTCATCATTTGAAATTTTAACACCTGTATTTGTTGTCATCTCCTTTCCTTCATTTTCACGCGTGAAAGATTGGAGTTGTTCTGTCTTTTTATTTTTTTTGCCGTCCATAAAAAACACCTCCCATAATATACGTATTATTGTTTATGTTTTTTATGCTTGTATATAGCATGAAGATGTTGCGTCGTTGGGATGATTTTCCTCAAATGTTCGATTTATCTTTGTTTGTCTATGAAAATCATTTATTATAATAAATGGTATTCTTCGAGATATTATTTTGAAGGGGTGTTGAAGTGAAAGAAAGTTTTCTATCATATAAAGAAGAAGAAAAGAATGCAAAAATCCTTTTATGGGTGTTATATGTCATTGTTATTGTATATCAAATTTTCTATGCAATCGTATTAGACGATAAATCAATAATGGATAAGGGATACAACATAGTATGGCAAGTTATTTGCGGAGTAGCAATACTGTGCGTGAATATATATTTAATGAAAAAAGAGAAGGCAAACCTTGTTAAATATGCATGGATATTTGCATACATAGGGATAGAAATCGCTAATATATTTTCATATATTTTTTATAATAAGGCGGCGTTTGATGCGACAAATATAATAGAAATTATTCTCATTTTCTTTGTACCCATATTTTTAAATAAAAAATTCTATGTGTTTTTACTTTCCTCTATTGTAGGAAAATATTTAATTTATTTATTTGTATTAGAGGAAGTAAAAGCATTTATGTTCCTTATTATGTGTACACTTATGTTAATAGCTGCATATATCATTTTAAACCGATTTTTACAATATCTTTCAGCTGTAAAGGAAAGTATTGCGATTGCTAGTGAATCACAGAAATTAGCAGTAATCGGAAAAATGGCAGCGACGGTTGGACATGAAATTAAAAATCCACTCGCTTCATTAAAAGGATTTACGCAATTACAACGAGAGAAGCATGAAGAGGATCCTATTTATAAACGTATGATTTTTGAAATAGAAAATATGAATAATATGATAAGCGAGTTAATGGAAGTTGCTACATGCAAACCTTCTATTTATAAGAAACATGATGTAGGAAAAATTGTATTACAAGTAATAACAAGTCTTCGCGAAAAAATGAATGAATTAAACGTGCAGTTTATTTCGAATGTGGAAGAAAAAACAATAGAAGTTGAATGTGATGAACGAAAAATAAGAGGAGTCTTTTTATATACGATAAAAAATGCTTTAGAGGCAATGGAACAAGATGGCATATTACATGTAAGATTAGAAAATAAAGGGAAAGAGTATGTAATGATCAGCGTGATTGATAATGGTCATGGTATTAAGCAAGAAAACTTAACCCGTGTTACAGAGGCCTTTTATACAACGAAACAAGATAAAATTGGTCTGGGACTTACGGTAGCGAATCGAATTGTCGCCGAGCACCTTGGTGAGCTGCATATTTCAAGTGAAAGAGATACTGGAACGAGAATAGACATCATTCTCCCAAAGAAGTGTAGAAATACTGAAATCCAAGTGGAAGAAAAGCTAGGAGTTACCATATGAATAAAGGCTATATATTTAAAAACGAAGAAATAAAGGCGCTGAAAGCATTTTTAAGTTTATTTTTCATTATATTTTTTGTATATGATCTTGCCTATGAATTTATCGTACCTTTAATCGGTGGAGAGCAAGAAGGTGTAGGAGAGTTTGAAGATGGTTTAGGTTTATGGCTTTACTTTTTGATGGTGGTATTGTTTTGCGTTGGGATATACTTTATGAAATGGAAGAATGCTTTTGCGGTAAAGTATATTATTCTAATTGGCTATAATGTATTAGATTTTATCCATAACATTATGATTTATTATGGTAGCGATGCAGAATTTGACGGTGGAAATATAGTAGAAGGATTTTTTATTTTGTTTGCACCAATCTTTGTGAATAAAAGATATTTCTGGTTAGTTCCAGCGATACTTGTCGGAAAGTATGCTCTTACAGGAATCATTATTCAATCTTCTCTCGTTTTAATCCCAATGGCATTATATAGCGTATTTACTATCATATGTTGGATTATATTTTTGAGGGTGCAGTCTTATGTTCGTACGCTTGAGATGATGGACAAAGAAATAAAACAGACAGAAAAACTAGCAGCTGTTGGAAAGATGGCAACGGTTATTGGTTATAAGATTAGAAGACCTTTAGCAAACTTAAAAAAACTTGTGAATAAACAGGCAGACAAGCATCCAGAGGATAAAATTTATAGTGATATTATGAAACAAGAAGTAGATCGGATTCATATAATTGCTACAGAACTTAGTGGATTTGAGAAATCTAAATCACTAGAATCAGAAACTCATAACATACAAGAAATTATCTCTTATGTTATTCGAGTTATGGAAAAGCCTGCTTTAAAACAAGGAGTCTACATACAAGGTATTTACAGTAAAGACTTACCATCAATTACATGTGATGAAAAACGATTAAAACAGGTCTTTTTTAATTTAATTAAAAATGCAATTGAAGCAATGTCAGTTGGCGGAACAATTACGATTAAAGTTACTGTAAAAGATGGAATCATCATTCAAGTGAAAGATGAGGGATGCGGCATTCCGAAAGATAAAATTCCAAAGTTAAATGAAGCCTTTTATACAACGAAAGAAACAGGAACTGGTCTAGGTTTAGTAGTTACAGAAAAAATTATTAAAGACCACAACGGTAAAATGAGTTTTGAAAGTGAAGTTGGGGTTGGAACGACGGTTGAGGTTATGTTACCACTGCATTAAATAGAAAAAACATCACTTATTTAGAAGTGATGTTTTTTATTTTATCTTGCTATTTGTGGATAGTAAAAATCTCATTTTATCGATAAAAAATGTATGATGTATTTCTAAGATCAAAATGTTTTTTTAAGTTTTTATTATGGATTTTCCGGTAAAAAATTTAGACTATAAAAATTAATTGTTTTTTTCTAAAAAAACTATTTTCTTTTTTGGGTTTTAATGGTATATTCAAAACACGATAAATAAATACCTATTTTTGGCACACTATTCGAAAGGATAGGTCGCAAAGCTAAGAGTCTAAAGTAATGAAAATTACTATGATAGTCTGGTTGCAGTTTGGATTTTCACACATAGTTGTATGTATGAAAATCGAAGAGGCAACCGGATTTTTTATTGTCTCAAAAAGAAAAAATAAATGGGCACACTATTCGAAAGGATAGGTCGCAAAGCTAAGAGTCTAAAGTAATGAAAATTACTATGATAGTCTGGTTGCAGTTTGGATTTTCACACATGTTGTGATGTATGAAAATCGAAGAGGCAACCGGATTTTTTATTGTCTCAAAAAGAAAAAATAAATGGGCACACTATTCGAAAGGGTAGGTCGCAAAGCTAAGAGTCTAAGGTAATGAAAATTACTATGATAGTCTGGTTGCAGTTTGGGTTTTCACACATGTTGTGATGTATGAAAATCGAAAAGGCAACCAGGCTTTTTATTTTCTAGGAATATACATTACGATTTGTAAATTTAGCTGAATAACAAATTAAATGTTCGAAATATTTGGTATATAGGAAGTGAGGGAGGGAAGTACATTGCAAAATCAAATAGGGAAATTTGGGCGTATACTTCTCGCTGGAGGAATATTATTTACACAAGTTGGTGTGCTAGACTACTCTGCAACGAAAGTTTATGCGGTTACAAACGACGAGCAAGGACGTTTTATCGTTCATATGGATAAAGAAGAAATAAAAGTTGATGAAAATGTAGTATTAAAGATTACAAATACAAATAAACAAGATGCTAATATCGAGCTGAAATTATCTAATGAGCAGCTGTTCAATGAAGCAGAAACGAAAAAAATGAATGAAAACAATAAAGCGATTCAAAACATTTCAGTAACAGAAGATCACATTGTAAAAATTGAAAAGAATGAACAAAGTAATTCTATCGGTGACGTATATGTAGTCATTCAAATGAAAAAAGCTGGAGAGTACAAATTTGAACCGATAGTGAAGTTTGAAGGGAATGAAAAGAAAATTGAATCTCCTTCTCTACATGTTGTAGAGAAAAAAGAGGCTTTAAATGTAGCTATTTCTGATGAAAATCCAAAGACTTCAGAGGAAGTTGTGAAAAAAGAAATAAGTGAAAAAGTGAAAGTATCGGAAGAAAATAAAAAACAAGAAATAAATTCTACTAATGCTGAAGTTCCAAAAGAAACGAAGACTTTAGCGAAAGAAAAGGTTAATGAAGAACTCGTACCAAAGGAAAATGAATTAAAAGAGAGCAATAGGATAAACGAAAATAACCAGGAATTACCTGCTATTCAAGCTGAGAAGGTATTAAAGAGCCAATCTCTACTAGCTGCTAGTCCTGTTACAAGTATTCTTAAATATCCAAATGTAAAGGTAATAAATAATAGAACAAGTGAAGGGCCTTCTATCTCGGGGAAATATGCTTTTAGATTTGTTTGGAGCCCACAAGTAACATATGAGGTAAAGGGTAGTAGCAATGATAGAACTGGTCAAAGCCAATATACATTTAGAAATTCAAATAGAGAACAGTATGTATTAGTAAAAAAAGCTGGTGAATATCAAGGGAAATGGATCGATGTCCGTATTAATATTGACTCTATGACAGCTTCATCTGTAGATGTTAAAACACCAAGAACGAAAGCTGATGCAAAAAACTTTTTACAATTATATGGGAATGGAAGATTAGGACAAACTTATAATGCTTCCTTTGAATTTTATGAACACGGAACAAGTAAAAAAGTACCATTAACGGCAATGTGGAATTTCAAAAGGATAAATAGTTATAAAAATGTAACGTTACGTAATGATGGTAGTCATTTAACGAATTTATACGTGTATGATACGAGTTCAATTAGGTATCAAGACAAAGGGAATAATAAAATAGAGTTTTCTGGAACAGCAGGTCCAGTAGCTACTCCAGAAGCAGATATGACAATTACATTTGATAATTTAACAGAATTACCGCTAGAAGTTAGATTAAATGCTTCAGGTGTTAATGTATCATACGACCAATTAGCGATTGCACAAATTGAAATTCCAGCTCCAAGTGTAATAGGAGATATTGTGGAAGATAATTCCCGTCAACTTTCTTATAAGGTATATCAAAATATGCCTGCTCAATCGAAAGAGATTCACTATGCGAAATCTTTTGTATTAGAAAGTGAAGTGAATAAGGATTTTACTGTGAATGATGTTTCCATTCAAGATGTGGAGAGTGGAGATGATGTAAGTAGCTTCTTTGATATTAGCAGGAAAAACAATAAAGTCACTGCGGTTGCGAAAGTAAATGCGCTAAAAACAGAAGAATTCAACGGGAAAATTTTTGAAATGACAATTACAGGTTCTCCTGTAAAAGGTGCTGATGTAATGAAATATTACAAAGATGGTTATCTTGAAATACCGGTGTCAGCTAAAAATTATTTAGATGGCGATAAGAATGGACAAGATAGTAATCGAGATGGAATCGCAAAAATAAGGTATAAAGGTATTCCAACTGGGAAACCAGTCCCACAAAAAGTAGTGCAAGGAACAGATTTAACAAAAATGGATATTTCTAAATTTGTGACAGATTTATCTGTAGATACGAATTTGGATGTAGATAAACCAATATCAGTAGTGAAGTTAATCAATATTCCAGATACCAAAACAATAGGGAATCATACTGTAACGGTTGTAATTGAAACGAAGCAAGGTGTACAAGCGGAGATTCAAGTGCCGGTTACTGTCGTTGATGGGACTTTAAAGTTAGTAGACGTACCAAAAGAAATTACATTTGGAGATTTAACAATTCCATCGAAAACAACGACATACGCACCGAAGACGATTTCAAATCCTTTAAAGGTAACCGATGATCGTGTTAAAAAGCAAAAATGGAGTGTATATGTAAAGGAAATCACACCATTAACTTCAGCGCAAAATGACACATTGACAGGAGCATTGATTTACAAACGAAATGGAAAGGATACACCTTTAAGTACTTCTAGTATAGAAGCATTCTCGTATACTTCTAAAAACGACGAGGAGGTTTCACTAAATTGGAAGGAAAACGAAGGAATTCATTTACAAGTAAAACCAGGGCCGAATGTCAAAGTAAATACAAAATATGCTGGACAGCTAGAATGGACATTAACCGATGCTCCTCTCTAAAAATATATGAAATATATAAATTTTAGAAAGGAGAGAGTAATGAAAAAAATAGTTGGTATTATCGTTTCCACAGTTATATGTGTGCCGTTTCTTATGGCAAATGTAGTAACGGCTACAAGTACGAATTCAAAAGCGGGTATTACATTTTCGAATAGCTATACACCAAATACATCAACTGATCCGACAAAGATAAATACAAAAAAAGAGACAGTTGATAAAAATAAAAATGGAGATAAATATTTACCGAAAACAGGAGGCCGGACACGGGACTTCAAACAATATATAGGATTGTTTTCGATTGTTTTATCTCTATATGTATTCAAAAGAATTAGGGGAAAGCAAGTGTATTCAAAATAAAAAATAGATGAAAACAGAGAAAAGGGGAAGGTACATATGAAACTAGCAAAATTAGCATTAATCGGTGCAGTGTCATTAACATCAGTTGCAGCAGTAGGAACTTCAGCATTTGCGGAAGAGAAAGCAAATATGAAATCTAAAACAGATGTAACGTTTATTGAAGATACAAGCACAACAGATCCAAACAATCCAGAAAATCCAAATGAAAAAGTTACACCAGAGAACCCTGGTGACCATGAAAAAGGAACAAAAGGTCCATTAAGTATTAACTACGTTTCTAACTTACACTTCGGCGAGCAAGTTATCTCTGGTAATGATCAAACGTACTTTGCAAAATTGGATAAAGTGAAACAAGGGAGTAAAACAGTTGAAGTACCTAACTTCGTATCTGTAACAGATAACCGTGGTACAAATGCAGGATGGAAATTGAAAGTAAAGCAAAATGCACAATTTAAAAGTGGTAATAGTGAGTTAACAAATGCAGCTTTAAGCTTAAGTAACCCAGCTGTAAATTCTGTAACTGATGCACAATATGCACCTACCACATTTAAAAATAAAGTAACGCTAGCTCCAGGTGGAGATGCGGTGGAAATTACTACTGCCGCAAAGAATAAAGGTATGGGTGATTGGACGACTGCATTCGGTAAAGGAGCAGAACAAGGTAAACAGAGTGTGAGCTTATTCGTACCAGGTACGACAGCAAAAGAAAAAGGTGCGAAATATTCAGCTGAGTTAACTTGGACTTTAGAAGATACACCAAACTAAGCTTGTACAAGATTGAAAATTAAGAATGACTGAATTTTAAAAATGATTATAAAGGGGTATAAAACTATGAAACTAGCAAAAATAGCATTAATTGGAGCGGTAACGTTATCATCAGTATCAGTAGGGACGTCTGCATTTGCAGCTGAGAAAGATGGCGGGAAATTAGACTCAAAAGCATTCATTAAATTCGAGAAAAATACAGATAAAATTGATGTTGTTAATCCAGAGAATCCAGATGAAACTGTAGATCCAGTTGATCCAGATAAAAAAGGTACAGATGGTCCACTAAGTATTGATTATGTATCTAACTTCAACTTTAAAACACAAAAAGCATCAGGGAATAACGAAATCTACTTTGCAGAATTAGATAAAGTAAAGAAAAAAGTAGACGGTTCTGTAATTGACGTGCCGAACTACGTTCAAGTAACAGATAATCGTGGTACAAATGCTGGATGGCATTTAACAGTAAAACAAAATGGTCAATTCAAAACTGCAGATGATAAAGCGTTGGATGGCGCGGCATTAACATTAAAAAATTCAGCCTTGAAATCAAATGCAGGTAGCGACGCACCAACAGCAGAACAATCTATTACATTAAATCCAAGTGGTGCAGCATCTGATTTAATCGATGCAAAAGAAAACCAAGGTATGGGTACATGGGTAAATACGTTTGGTAAAGATGCAACAGAAGCGAAACAAAGCGTAGAGTTATCTGTACCAGGTAAAACGAAAAAAGAACAAACACAATACACAACTTCACTAACTTGGGAACTAACAGACGCTCCTATGTAAGTAAGAGGAATTTTAAGATAAAAGAGGAAAATGAGAAGAGATAAGGGAATGGCTTTAACCTTGTCTCTTTCTTGTCTATAAAATGGATATGAAGGGGATTACATAAGAGATGGTAAAAAAACTATTTACTAGCTTACTATTAATTACATTCTTCATGGTAAACGCTTTTTCAGTATATGCAGCTGAAATGAAATTCGCTGTGACAGCAGTTATACCAGAAAATCAAATTGATAAAAATCAAACGTATTTTGATTTGAAAATGCAACCTGGACAAAAGCAAACAATTCAAGTCCAAATGAAAAATGATACGAATAAAGAAGTTGTGGTAGAATCGTTTGCTAATACAGCAATTACGAATAGCAATGGTATTACAGATTATAGTACAGTAGAACCAAAAACGGATTCTACTTTGAAATATCCGTTTTCTAAAATTGCTAAAATGCCAAAAGAAACGAAAGTCCCAGCTAACAGCATAGTGACAGTTGATATAAACCTAGAAATGCCAAATGAGTCGTTTGATGGTGTTATTTTAGGTGGTTTATACTTTAAAGAAAAAGAAGATGAGAATGCAAAGAAAAAAGATGAAGGTGTGCAAATTGAAAATAAATATGCATACGCAATTGGTGTTGTTTTAAAAGAGACAGATACTGAAGTAAAACCAGACATTAAATTAAACGAAGTAAAGCCAACACAAATTAACGGGCGTAACGTTGTTACTGCAAATTTACAAAATGTAAAGCCAGCAATGTTAAAAAATTTAAGTGTTGATGCAAAGGTATATAAAGAAAAAGGTACAGACATTTTATTTGAAGCGAAAAAAGAAAATTTAAGAATGGCGCCAAACTCAAACTTTGATTACGCTATTAGCTGGGAAAACAAAGCATTTGATCCAGGAACGTACCGAGTAGAAGTGAAAGCCACTGATGGCGATCAAAAATGGGAATGGACGAAGAAATTTACAATTGAAGGAAAGACAGCTGATAAGTTAAATGATTCAGCGGTAGAAGCGAAAAAAGACTACACACTATATTACATTATCGGCGGAGTACTACTGTTAATTATATTATTAGTTCTTGTATTCTTCTTAGGTAGACGTTCTAAAAAAGAGGACGATAACGAAAAATAATATATTGATAGTGTAAAAAGAAATTAATGGATGTTTTACTACGAAAAATATATAATGGCTTTGTCTGTTATTTGTTGTAGTTCATTTATATTTCTATTTGTTGACCCGAATCTCGGGTCTTTTTTTATGGAATGAATTGCTATATGTTAGTAATTAGAAAAACAGAATATACAGCACTTGCAGCATGAATATAAAGTGGGGTTGTATACTCTCTCAAAAATAGGTTTCCAGTTGTAATACTGGTAGCATTAGTAAATTCGGTGCTACCAGTAGGTTCGTTTTCTGGCACAACGAAAGCATTTACGTAGGTACATGTACTTTTTCATTTATCTATTTTTCTGTGGTCGATTGTATTGTGTATATAAATTTAAAAATGATAGTGTTAGAGCCACCATTTCTCCTGCGGAAGCAAAATAACATCCACATCAAAATTCTCTTTAAACCAATCAAACATCAATGTCTCTTTTACTAAATATTCAGAGGCAGAGTGTGACACACCAATTAGAGACATATTCGTTTCTTTTACATAATCCATAATGAGCGAGTATTTATGTCGGCCGTAATCATTGTCGATATGGCAATGGATTTCTCCTGTAATATATGCTTCAGCACCTTTTTCTTCTGCTTCCTTCATTAAAGATACAACATCGCCACATCCAGCGATAATTGCGATTTTTTTGATGGAATCATGTCGTTTACCTTCGAAGTCTGTGTAAGGAATCTGGAAGAGTTGTTTTAGATGTTTTTGGAGTGCTTCTGTTGATGTTTCATCTATTTCACAAATAAGGCCAACTGGTTCTTGTTCTGGACCTCCATATGCAAAGTCGTCCACTACAGTAGCGTTTAATGCTTTTGCAATTGAAATACTCGTTCCATGTGTTTGATGAAAATCCATTGGTACGTGACATGTATATATAGAAAGTTGTTTTTCTTTTATTCCTTGCAAATATTTTTCAGGAATTGGTATGAAACCGCGGCCTGATCTTCCAAGCGGATCACCACACTCCATTACAAGGGGATGGTGCATAAAGAGTAAATCACCAGGTGTGGATTGTGAAATGAATGTTTCAAGAACGTCATCTGTAGGGAATACAGCTAAAAATACTTTGTTTACATTTTCAGATCCGTGCATCATAAGGCCGTTAAATAAATCTACAAAATTTGCTTCGAAAAATTGTTGCCAAGGAAATTTGATAGGATCATATACGGCTGGGATAAATCGACTAAAGGCACTATCTTTTCCGTATTTTTCAATTTGAAATAAGTGATTGAGTGATTGCTCTATTTTTTTTAAGGCTGGCATGTTTAATAATCCTCCTTAAGATGATTCTTGCTTTATGAGTTGTTTATATTCTTCGTAGCGAAATAAGAAGCGGATAGGAAACAAATAAAACCTAGAATCCAGCCGATAGAAGGAGAATAGGGAAGTACATGCTGTAATAGCATTCCGCTAGAAATGAAGAAACTACCAAATAGACTTAATAAAATAGAATATCGTTGTAGTTTGAACACGGATAGCAAACCTCCTTTCTCCTGCATGAACTACTCATAAAAGCTCGATTGCTGAAACTTTATCACATACATTGTATATTAGTCTTAATTTTCTGTATATAACTTTTAAGAAAAATGGTGATACAATATATGAATGATAAGAGAAGAGAGGATGAAGATTAACATATGTACGTTACTGTAACAGAAGCAGCATATAAAAAGATTATGGATACGATTCCAAGTGAAGCGAAATATATAAAGTTATTTTACGATAATGAGGGTTGCGGTTGTGTCATGAGCGGAATCATCGATTTAGTAGCTGTAGCAGAGAAAGATGAGCGCGATGTGGATATTGAATCAAGCACAATGAATTTTATCGCTGATCGTACAAAGCTTGTATTTATGGACGATAAGTTAACGGTTGATTGGCATGAAGGTGGAGGAACTTTTCAGTTGAAGAGCCCAAGCCAGTTTTATAATCCAAATATGAAATTACACGTTCGAGTATAGTAAAGGAAAGGTGATTCCAAAATGTATTTTGGAATCACCTTTTTTATTTTATAAGTCGCTATTATTGTCGATTTTTGTTGATAAGTCGATATATTGAAAAAATTGCCGATATAATTTCATTTACCAAAACGTTTCAATAATAAAAAGATTTTTTCACATAATGAAATGTACATGCGATTGAATTTTCTGTATAATCTTCTTTGCGGAGGGGATACGCATGAGAAGATGGGGAATTGAGTTACTAATTTTAAGTGTTGTTATTATTTGGGGGATTAACTATACGATTGCAAAGTATGGATTTTTAGAATTTACAGCAATTGAATTTACTGCACTTCGTATGATGGCGGCGGCACCGCTTCTGTTACTTCTTACCTTTTTTATTGAAAAGTCGGTTTATCTGGAGCGAAAGGATATACCTAGACTAATCATCGTTAGCGTTGTAGGTATTGTACTGTATCAAACGTTATTTATGGAAACTGTCAAATATACATCCGCTACAAATGCCTCTTTACTCATTTCTATATCACCTATTTTTACAACTGTATTTGCGATTTTTCTGAAACAAGAAAATTTTTCTTCTCGAAAGTTAATCGGTTCTATGATTGCTTTTGTTGGTGCAGCATTAGTTTTAGTAGCAGGACATTCACTTACTAGTTCTTTTTATGGCAATGGAATTGGACTTATTACATCAATATGCTGGGGGCTTTATCCTGTTTTAGCAGGACCATTAATTAAAAAATATTCAGCATTACGTGTTACAGCATGGTCTGCATTAGTGGGTGCGATTCCGCTATTATTGTTAAGTGGTCCGCATGTGTTTGTCATGCCATTTCACATTACTCACGGAATGACACTATTTGCTTTACTATATTCTATTTTCTTTGTAACAGTATTTGGTCTAGTAATGTGGTATGTTGGTGTTCAAAAAATTGGGGCGTCACATACGATGGTATATATGTATATAACGCCGCTTGTAGCTGTTTTATTTGCAGCTGTCTGGGCAAATGAATATGTATCGTTTCAACAAATCATCGGTGGAATTATCATTTTTGTCGGTCTATGGTTTGTGAAATCGGAGAAAGTAAAAGTTCATTCTATTGCAGGGAAAGCTATATCAAAATAGGAAAACAGATCACCTATGATCTGCTTTCCTATTTTTTTATTTTTGGTAAGAAGATGAGAAATAAGATAGCAGTAATAAGTGGAATTAAGTTTAAAAATGGAATACGGAAGAGTGTAATAAGAATAATACCAGGAAGGAGAACACCGAGGACAGCGTAAAAAATGCTATGGTTTTTCGTGTACCAATACAATGAAAGTCCGATAAGTGCAGGGATAATGAGGTGAATGAGAGCCATTAAAAAATAAATCATTAGACGCCCCCTTTATTTGTGTGCTTATTACATCATATCCGTATGTTCATAGATTGATATCATTTTTTTCATAAATGGACGAAAAAAGTTTGGAAAACCGTCACAAAATATGAGAATATGATGTTCGAAATCTTGTATAATATTATTTCCTAAAAACATTTAAACAACATAAACATACTGTTTATGTTGTTTTTTAAGTTGAGTGAAATGGATGTAAGGAATATGAATTTGAAAGAAATTTTTTGTTGGATAGATAAGAACGAATGAAGAGAGGTACAGCATGATTAGTATGTCACTAAGATCATTTAAAATCCAATCGTATTATATACTAGGTATTTTGTTACTAGGTTGGATGTTAACACCGTTTTCAGCACACTTTTTAGGCGCTGGAATTGGGCTTATTGTAAGTATGTATTGCGTTTGGCTTTTAGGGAGAAGAATTGAGAAGCTTGGAGATAGTATTGTAAAGAAGACGAAAGCACCGACACTCGGTATGTTTAACCGTTTTGCAGCTGCCATTTTGGGTGCTATTATTATGTACGAAATTGAGCACCACATGGTTATGTGGGCATTTGCAGTAGGGATTATGGGTGGTTATTTCTTAATCGTTGTGAATTTAGGATACTATAGCATGAAAGATGAGAAAGAACTAACAAAGAGCTAAAAGAGATAAAAAGATAAAAGACTTCTTTTTAGATGGAATAGATGATCCAGCCACGAATAGAAGCGGTCAGGACCTTCTTTAACCCCATACGATGTGAAACCCGAGAGATGTAGCGAGTAGGGATATAATGTATATATTCGAAGCCGTAATTTTATAATCTAAGTCACAGATGAAGAGATTAGCGTTTCACTTTATATAAGATATAGAAAGAAGCTTACGTTTTCACGTAAGCTTCTTTTTTATGTAAGTGTGTGTAACCGTTAAGCCGCATTGGGTTTTGTCGGTGAGTACGCGAAACTTTACGGTTACACGACACTTATTCATATGAGTAAAGGGTATTCCAACAGAAAGTTTTAATTTAAGCGATTGGGCCGCCTAAGTTAATAATATCTTCAGAAACGCTTTCGAACTTTTTGAAGTTCTCTTTGAATTCATTTGCAAGCTCGATTGCTTTTGCTTTGTAAGCAGCTTTATCAGCCCAAGTTTGTTCAGGCATTAACACTTCGTCAGGTACACCTGGTACGTGAAGTGGAACTTCAAGACCGAAGATATCATGTTTAGCTGTTTCAGTTTTTGCAAGTTCGCCGTTTAATGCTGCTTGAATCATTGCACGAGTATAACCTAAGTTCATACGTTTACCAACGCCGTATTCGCCGCCAGTCCAGCCAGTGTTTACTAGGAATACTTTCGCATCGTGTTTCTCGATTTTTTCACCAAGCATTTCAGCGTAGCGAGATGCATCAAGTGGTAAGAATGGTGAACCGAAGCAAGTTGAGAATGTAGCTTGCGGAGATGTAACGCCGCGCTCTGTTCCTGCTAGCTTACTAGTGTAACCACTTAAGAAATGATACATAGCTTGCTCTTTTGATAACTTACTGATTGGAGGCAATACGCCAGATGCATCAGCAGTTAAGAAAATAATTGTATTTGGGTGTCCAGCAACACTTGGCAGTACGATATTGTCGATCGCATGCATAGGGTATGCAGCACGAGTATTTTCTGTTAAAGTAGTATCGTTGTAGTCTGCGATACGCGTTTGGTCATTAATGATAACGTTTTCTAAAACAGATCCAAATTTGATTGCATCGAAAATTTGTGGTTCTTTCTCGTGAGAAAGGTTTACACATTTTGCATAGCAACCGCCTTCAATATTGAATACACCGTTATCAGACCAACCGTGCTCATCATCACCGATTAATTTACGGTTTGGATCAGCAGATAAAGTTGTTTTACCTGTTCCAGATAAACCGAAGAATAGTGCTACGTCACCTTCTTCACCTACGTTTGCAGAGCAATGCATAGAAAGAATATCTTGTTCAGGTAGTAAGAAGTTCATAATAGAGAAGATTGATTTTTTCATTTCTCCAGCGTATTCTGTACCACCAATTAGTACAATACGTTTTTCGAATGAAACCATAATGAATGCTTCAGAGTTTGTACCGTCAACAGCTGGATCAGCTTTGAAGTTCGGTGCAGAAACAATTGTGAACCCTGACTCATGAGTTGTTAATTCTTCTTCAGTTGGACGAATGAATAATTGATGTACAAATAAATTGTGCCATGCATATTCATTAATAACTTGAATTGGTAGGCGGTAATTGCGGTCAGCGCCTGCAAATCCTTTGAAGACGAATAACTCTTCTTTTTCTTTTAAGTATTCTAAAACTTTAGTATATAATTTATTAAAATGTTCTTCAGAAATCGGTTGGTTCACAGCTCCCCAAGCAATTTTGTCAGCAACCGATGCTTCTTTCACAATAAATTTATCTTTAGGAGAACGTCCTGTATATTTTCCTGTTGAAGCAGAAACGGCACCAGTAGAAGTTAATTTCCCTTCATTTCGCATTAATACTTTTTCCACTAATTGCGGAACACTTAGTTGAATCTGTGCATTGCTTCCGTTCAATAATTCGTGTAAACCAATTTGGACATTCACAGTACTCATATTTATATACCATCCTTTTCATTTAATGAAATATTTCTCGTAATCCCCAACAAGAGTATAACACAATTATATAAATAATGTATACTATTTATTTCTTTTTGTTTGTGTGAATGCATTATTTCCCTATTAATATTTCATTTCAGGCGTATTGAGAAAAACTTTCAGGAAAATGTGAATATTAATTGACAAATGAATATCATTTCTTTAGTATAGGTTGGGACGGATACTCTCTTATCCCGAGCTGGCGGAGGGACAGGCCCGATGAAGCCCAGCAACCTCACTTGTATTGATAAATGCAGGTGAATAGGTGCTAAAACCTGTGCGAGGCTACAGGTCTCGAACGATAAGAGCGAAGGGCAAAAAGCAGTATGCAAGTAGCAAATTAAACCTTTCCTCTATGTAAAGTAGGAAAGGTTTTTCTGTATGCTTGTGTGGGAGAATAAATGTATGTCGCAGTTTGTGGCAAATTAAGGATGAGTTCCGTACAATATATACAATTACTGTAGGGAGGTTTACCACATGACAAAAAAACGTCATCTGTTCACATCTGAGTCTGTAACTGAAGGACATCCAGATAAAATTTGTGACCAAATTTCTGATTCAATTTTAGATGCGATCTTATCAAAAGACGCAAATGCACGTGTAGCTTGTGAAACAACTGTAACAACTGGTTTAGTATTGGTAGCGGGGGAAATTACGACTTCTACTTACGTAGATATTCCGAAAATCGTTCGTGAAACAATTCAAGGCATTGGTTACACACGCGCAAAATACGGATTCGATGCAGAAACTTGTGCTGTTTTAACATCTATCGATGAGCAGTCTGCTGACATCGCTATGGGTGTTGACCAAGCGCTAGAAGCACGCGAAGGTCAAATGACTGACGCTGAGATTGAGGCAATTGGTGCAGGAGACCAAGGTTTAATGTTTGGTTTTGCATGTAATGAAACACAAGAATTAATGCCACTTCCAATCTCGCTTGCTCACAAATTAGCTCGCCGTTTAACTGAAGTACGTAAAGATGATACATTATCGTACTTACGTCCAGATGGAAAAACGCAAGTTACAGTTGAGTATGATGAAAATGGTAAACCAGTACGTGTTGATACTATCGTAATTTCTACACAACATCACCCAGATGTTACATGGGAAGAAATCGATCGCGACTTAAAAGAGCACGTAATTAAAGCTGTAGTACCAGCAGAATTAATGGATGGAGAAACGAAATTCTTCATTAATCCAACTGGCCGCTTCGTAATTGGTGGGCCACAAGGTGATGCTGGTTTAACAGGACGTAAAATCATCGTTGATACTTACGGTGGATACGCTCGCCACGGTGGCGGTGCATTCTCTGGTAAAGATGCAACAAAAGTTGACCGTTCTGCAGCATATGCAGCTCGTTATGTTGCGAAAAACATCGTAGCAGCTGGTCTTGCTGACAAAGCAGAAGTACAACTTGCATACGCAATCGGTGTAGCACAACCAGTATCAATTTCAGTTGATACATTCGGCACAGGTAAAGTATCTGAAGACGTACTAGTAGAACTAGTTCGTAACAACTTCGATCTTCGCCCAGCTGGTATTATTAAAATGCTAGACTTACGTCGCCCAATTTACAAACAAACAGCAGCTTACGGCCACTTCGGACGTACTGATGTAGATCTTTCATGGGAACGTACAGACAAAGCTGCAGCTTTAAAAGAGCAAGCTGGTCTATAATATATGAAAAAAAGCTTTGCGCGGTGAGCGCAAAGCTTTTTTTATTTCGTTTTACTTACAATTTGAATGCATGATTTGCAATATACTTCGCCTTCTAGCTCAATATATTTTTTCGTATTAGTCATGCCTTTTCATACGTTTGTATTTCCTTTTTACATGAGTTACAAAGGATGGGTTTCTTCTGGAACATATGTAATCAACTTTTCATTTGACGTGCTTTACCTGCGCAAAAGGCACTACTTAGTAAAATTAGTGTCGCGAATATAATGCTTACTAATGTAGCGTATGGAATTGCGCCTTTTAAGGAAAAGCCGACAGTGATTGAAGCGATGAATAAGAGGATAAATGTTGTTGTTAATTTTTTATAAAGTTCCATACTATGTAGACCTCCAATTTATTTTTTAGTACAAGTTTTAAAATTGAATTCTATTATGTAGAAAATATAAAGAGTAGCTAAAGATGTGTAGTCTAGGAGTATAAGAAAGTGCACTTTCCTTTTTGTGGGTTAGTATACTTATATTGTATCATGGCGCATGATTGGCTTCATACATAATTGTGTAAAGGTATGTATGATAAAATGAAGAAAAGTCTTTAAGAAAGGAAAGATAAAAAATGAGTGTAACTGAACATAAAAAACAAGCTCCAAAAGAAGTGCGTTGCAAGATTGTTACGATTTCCGATACACGTACGGAAGAAACAGATAAGAGCGGACAACTATTGCATGAATTGTTAAAAGAAGCGGGACATAAAGTAACTTCTTATGCAATTGTAAAAGATGATAAAGAAAGTATTCAGCAAGCGGTGTTAGCTGGTTATCATAAGGAAGATGTAGATGTTGTATTAACAAATGGCGGTACTGGTATTACGAAACGCGATGTCACAATTGAAGCAGTATCAGCGTTATTAGATAAAGAGATTGTCGGGTTTGGTGAGTTGTTCCGCATGATTAGTTATTTAGAAGATATCGGGAGCAGCGCAATGTTAAGTAGAGCGATTGGGGGTACAATTGGGCGCAAAGTAGTTTTCTCGATGCCAGGATCGAGCGGGGCGGTTCGCCTTGCGATGAATAAATTAATTTTACCGGAATTAGGTCATATTACATTTGAGCTACATCGCCAATGAGTAAGTGGGCTGGAATTGTATTAGCGGGCGGTATGTCGAGTAGATTCGGTGAGCCGAAAGCGTTAGTGAGCTGGCAAGGTAGTACTTTTATTGAGCATATTTTGAAAGTGATGACGAGTGTGCTCCAAGAAGTTGTAGTTATTAGTCATTCTGATATAAAAGAGCGAGTAGAGCAATTCGTACAAGTTCCTGTTATAGAAGATATTCCGCACTATAAAGGAAATGGGCCGCTTGCCGGCATTGTATCAGGAATGGAATACATAGAAGCAGATTGGTACGCTATTATGCCTTGCGATGCGCCAAATGTTTCGCATGAATGGTTTACCATTTTACTGGAGCAAACGAGCAATGAATATGATGCGGTTGTACCTATTATTAATGGAAGAAAACAGCCGCTACTTGCAGCGTATCATAACCGCGTGAAAGAAAAGATTTATGCTTTACTTCAGGAAGAAAAAAGAAGTATGGGGCAGCTTTTATCACAATGTAATGTGAAGTATGTTTCTGGAGAAGATGTACAAGTGAATGCGAATTGGTTTATAAATGTAAATACGAAAGAAGAATATGTGCAGGCTCAAAAAAAACTTTCAAATGAATGAAAGGTTTTTTGATATACAGAATTGGGGAACAATTGCTGTATAAAGGTATGTGAGTAAGTTGATTTTAAGGGGAATTCTTAAAATCATTATACAGTTTAAAATACTGTATAACCATATATTGATTTTTATGGGTTTTTATTACAAGTCTGTTTAGTTATGTTTATTTTTGATATAATTAATATAGAAATAAAACAATGTTTAACCTTATGTATCATTTATTAAACTAAAATTTATGACCATGTAATAAACTCCCTTCGTTTTTTTGAAGGGAGTTTTTCTATTTAAGCAAGCAACTCTGATGTGTTATGCTGCAGGACTTCTTCATATTGGTTAAGCAAACCGCGAAAGATCTCATCCCAGCTCTTTGATTTCGCAAAAGATGAAGCTGCTATTCCCATTTGCTCAAGTTTTTCTTCATTTTGTAATAAAAAATAAATGGATGATAGAAATGCATCTTCATTTTTAGGCGGACAAAGAACTCCCGTTTTTCCATCTGTAATAATATTTTTAACCCCGCCACTATTTGCACCAATGACAGGTGTACCGCATGCGAGTGATTCAAGTACGACATTTCCGAATGTTTCAGTAGCTGATGGAAACACCATTATGTTAGAACAAGCATATGCTTCAGCTAAATCTGCACTTTGTAAATAGCCAGTAAAAGTGATATTTGTTTTCGGAACAGTTTCACGTAAACTTGTTGCTAGAGGACCGTCTCCTGCGATGAGCCAATGAATATCGTTTCGAGTATGTGCTGTTTTAACGATAAGGTATTGCAGTGTATCAATATCTTTTTCAGGAGCAATTCGTCCAACATAGGAAAGGACATACTTCGCTGTAATATTATATTTTTTTCGGAATAGGTCTGTATTGTAAGCACGATGAAAGAGTGTGCAATCTACACCACGTCCCCATATAGAGAGGGTCTGAAAGCCTTTGTTTTTTAATTGATGTAATGTTTCAAAGGAAGGTACAAAATTTTTTTGCATATGACTATGAAACCATTTTAAATAGTTCCACAGCATATTGGAGAGGAATTCGATTTTGTAATAACGTAAATAGGCATCGAAATCAGTATGATAAGAACCGACAACTGGGATGTTTAACTTTTTTGCATAATACAATCCACAAAGTCCCATGTTGAAAGGTGTGGCAATGTGAATAATGTCAGGTTTAAAGGAATGAAGTTCCCGTTTAATACGCGGAGTAGGAAAAGAAAAGCGACATTCTGGATATAATATTGTTAACGGGATACTTCTCATCTTGTTCACATTAGCTACGAAATTATCTTCAGCTGTATGCTGAGGGGCGAAAACAGAATAGGCGATCTGTTCTTTCTGAAAGTAACTTGTTAATCGTTCTAACGTTTTCGCAACCCCGTTAACTTGTGGCGTAAAAGTATCGGTAAAAATGGCGACTCTCATCATATCACTCCTTTATGTGAAAAGTGGGATGAATTGATAAAAAGAGATGATGCCAGAGCAAGTGCCAAGGCACATGCCGACGAACACATCTGACGGATAGTGAAGTCCTAAATAAATACGTGAAATACCGACGCATAATGCTAATGGTAATAGGAAAGCAAGTAAGCTTGGATTATAGCAAATAAATGGAATGAAGACAGAGAAAACGGCTGTTGTATGACCAGACGGGAAAGAGTGGTCTTTTAATGGATGGACTGGATATTTCGCATCCTGAATTGTTAAATAAGGACGTTTTCGTGGATACCACCTTTTTAATATTTGTACAGGAATATGGCTAATTGCTAAAGAAATAGCAGTAGCGATTGCTGCTTGGTGTAAAGTCCCTTTTGCAAAAATTAAAAAGAAAAGTGTAAGTGCAATGGAGAAAGTAGCACCACCGATATGGGTAATATTGCTGAAAAAGATATTTAACGTTTTTTGATCAAAGTAGCGATTAATTCCTTTAAAAATGTAACATTCTATTTTATATAATCCACTGACCTTCATGAAAATTCTCCTCCCTCGTTTACATATATATGGAGATATTAGCTTTTATTTTAATAAGATTTTGTTGAGGGAGTAATAATGTTTTGTAAAGAAAAAGTTAGATTTTATATAAAAAAAGCTGCCAATCTTATGGCAGCGGAAATTTACTTCTGTAATGATTTATAATATTGACCTTTTTCAACGTATTGCGTGCGAATACGCTCCATATCTTTACGGTCTTCTTCTGTTAATTCACGAATGACTTTCGCGGGACGACCGAAAGCTAACGTGTTCGGCGGAATTTTCTTTCCTTGTGAAACGAGGCTTCCAGCGCCGATAAAAGCTCCTTCGCCAATTTCAGCACCATCTAATATAATAGATCCCATTCCAATTAAAGCATCTTTCTTAATATGGCAACTATGTAAAATGACTTGATGCCCAATTGTTACGTCGTTTTCTAAAATAAGAGGATACTGCGGGCTTTGGTGAAGTGTACATTGGTCTTGTACATTTACTCGGTCTCCAATGATTGTCGGTGACACATCACCACGGATGACTGTATTAAACCAAATACTTGATTCCTCGCCAACGGAAACATCGCCTGTAATGGTAACATAGTCAGCGATAAAAGCACTACTCGCAATTTTCGGTTTTTTTTCTTTGTAAGGATATATCATGTAAAGTCTTCCTTTCCTAGAGACTAGTTTTAGTGTATCAAATTATGAGAAAGAGTGAAATGGAGGAGAGCCGTATGTGGAATTATGAAGCGGAGGAAGCAAAAGCTGTCATTGTTATTGTGCACGGCGCAATGGAATATCACGGACGTTACGAAGCAGTTGCGGAAATGTGGAATCATATCGGCTACCACGTCGTGATGGGGGATCTTCCGTCACATGGAACGACTTCAAGAAATAGAGGACATATTGATTCATTTGATGAATACATAGAGGAAGTTAAATTATGGGTGAAAGAAGCAAGAAAGTATAGGTTACCTATTTTTCTATTCGGTCATAGTATGGGTGGTCTTATTGTCATTCGTGTGATGCAAGAAACGAAGAGAGAAGATGTAGAAGGTATTATTTTAAGTTCGCCTTGTTTAGGGGTAGTGACTGGACCCTCTGCTCCGCTTCAATTTGCTTCAAGAATATTAAATGTTGTGGCTCCAAAATTGCAATTTGCAACGAATCTTACGGTGGAAATGTCAACAAGGAATCATGAAGTGAGAGATGCAATGGAGAATGATTCATTGTTCTTGCGCAAAGTATCAGTACGTTGGTATAGTGAATTGATTAAGTCTATCGAAATTGCTCATAAGAAAATAGATGATTTTCCAGACGTTCCGCTCTTGCTAATGCAAGCATGTGAGGATAAACTTGTAGATAAAACACGTGTCCGCATGTGGTTTGATAATGTTAAAATAGGTGATAAGGCATATAAAGAATGGCCGAATTGTTATCACGAGTTATTAAATGAGTATGAGCGTGATGAAATTTTGAGTTATATTCAGTCATTTACTGAAATGCATGTCAATAATATAGTAAAAACAAACAAATAAATCATTGTTTGTACATTTAATAGAGGAGATGAAGGAAGAAGTGAACGTACCGAGTAATCCCATAACGCTCATGGCGAAAGTATACCGTGATGTGTTTCCGGTTGTACACCATGAGCTAGCGATGTGGAAAGAGCGTGCCTACCATATTCCGAATGATGAGCTTCATAGTCAGGCAATCGCAAGTATTGAGCATAAAACGTTTCATTGTGAGGGCGGTGGCATTTTAGCGCTATTAGCAAATGAACACCGAGAAGAATGTATTCGTTTTATCGTAGCGTATCAAACGATCAGCGACTATTTAGATAATTTATGTGATCGCAGTACATCACTTGATCCAAATGATTTTGCCGCACTGCATGAATCGATGTTAATGGCATTATCACCTGAAGTAGAAGGTGGCGGTAATTATTATCGTTATCGTGATGATCAAGATGATGGTGGTTATTTAGATGAACTTGTTGAAACATGCCAAGATGTTTTAAAGAAAACGAAGCACTATGACAAAATTGCTCCTGTTCTTCATGAACTTGCTTGTTATTATTGTGATTTGCAAATTCATAAACACGTGAATTTAGAAGAAAGAGAGCCGCGCCTGAAAAATTGGTTTGAAGCACATAAAGAAAACTTACCTGAGATGAGTTGGTTTGAATTTTCAGCATGTGCCGGTTCTACACTTGGAATTTTCTGTCTTGTAGCATATGCATTTCATGATGAGTTACATGATGAAGATATTGCGAAAATTAGACAAGGGTACTTCCCTTACGTACAAGGACTTCATATCTTACTTGATTATTTCATTGATCAAGAAGAAGACCGTATAGGCGGAGATTTGAATTTCTGTAGTTATTACGAAAACGAGCAAGCGATATTAGATCGGATGAAACACTTTGTAGAAGAAGCGGAGAAGAGTATTGGTGATTTGCCTCATGCGAAGTTTCATCGCCTTATAAGCAGAGGGTTACTTGGTATTTATTTATCAGATCAAAAAGTATCAGCACAAAAGAATATGCACAAAATGGCACGGCGCATTGTAAAGTACGGAGGCCTCACTTCACGATTCTTCTATTGGAACGGGAAGATGTACCGAAAGAAAACAGCGCAGTGATGAAGAAAACCACTCATGTAGAGTGGTTTTCTTTTCATTATGATCGTATTTTTGAAAATACATATATAAGAAGTTCAATCGCAAAAATCACTAAAACAGATAGCCCGAATAAAGGCATGACAGCGCCTAGTATAACCATCATGATAAAGAAAACGATTATGCTTTTCTTATCTCTTTGCTTTGGCGGTGCTGCTAATTTTCCTTTCGGCTTTCTTGCTAACCACATTTTTATTCCGTAATAAATAA
This sequence comes from Bacillus sp. 22475, assembly GCF_052044835.1. Lineage (NCBI taxonomy): Bacteria > Bacillati > Bacillota > Bacilli > Caryophanales > Bacillaceae > Bacillus > Bacillus sp. 22475. The sequence goes on from NZ_JBQENW010000006.1 coordinate 84,858, forward strand.
GAAGTAGTAGAGATAATGTCGTTAGTAAGCATAATATTTTATTTGGCCATCCGAATAAATGTCCTTCGTGAAGTGGGATGCCGTAAGTGAACCATTGTGCAAGTAATCCATAATCACGATAGTCCGTTTTTGAAATGAGTTCCCCGCTATATTGGTCAAAGTAAGCTGTTATCTCTTCATTTGGTGCAACATGCATACCTGTAATACCAGAACCGCTCGATTTCGAAACAGTGAATACACCTTTTGGATCAGCTGGTAGTGAAATAACATATGGCTTCTTTATTTCAATTCCTTTTTGTAATTCATCGACAGAAATTGCTTTCGGTTCATTTGAATTCGATTCAGGAGGAGCTTCTTTTCTAGTTGCCCACGGCAATTCTTTTACCTTCGATTCAGGCGGTGCCATATACAATTTCGGATATCCGAGCGATTCATTTGACGATGCAATTTTATAAATTTGGTTCCCCATAAATCCTGACCACGGCAATCCAGATGCGACTAGCAGAAAGAGAGGAATTGTAAATATAATACCGATAATAGAATGACGTCTTTTTGCTTTTTCTCGCTTATTGGATGATGGTGTGTTTTTGAATTGGCGTATACTCATGTACAATCCGGTTATGATTAAAAAGATTGTCCAGCATGCCGCAAGCTCTACAGTATAGTTAACGACAGTGCCACCAACTAAAAGAGAACTATGTAATTCCCTCATTATATTGGCAAACGTTTCACTTGCGTTTTGATCCCCAACAATTTGATTATTACTATCTAAATACACATATTTTTGTTGCCCAGTATACTCATTTGCAATCGTAAGTCTCGTATTATAATCCCCATTAAACTCACTAATTTTCGCCACGCTATAATGTGGATATTTTTTCTCTGTTAAGGAAATAGAATCAGCCATCGAAATAGATTCTGTTTGAGCGCTCTTTCCAAAATATAAATCTTTATAGATGAAATCTTCAACTTCCTCCCGAAATAAATACCCAATTCCGCTCAGTGACAAAGTAATAAGAAGCGGCGTAATAAAAAGTCCAGCATAAAAATGCCAACGCCAAAAAATGTAATGAAGCGAACGATTTTGTTTCATACTTTCAGTTCCCCTAACCTTCCCTATATGAATAACTACTTATTTAATATAGCGAGATTAAGTGTGATTACTTTGAAAGAATTGTGAAGAAAGTTAAAAGTTTTGGGGATTTTTATTAAACATAAAACACATTTTAGAAGGAGTGTTTTCTATGTTTATGAAGATCTCTTTATATTTGATAAGTACATCCTAACAACCGCTTTCGCAAGACATTGAGAAGAATCAACAAAATTCTCACTAGCCACAACATTCAAATCAGTACATGCGATAATTGCGGTATCTACTTCATCCTTCAACTGCACAACGAGCGCGCTCCATAATTTGCGAGCTTTTTCAACTTCTCCGCTTTTAATATACGTAATAATTTGATTAATCATCGTTTGCCATTTTTCATAATGAATGTATTCTATATTCCGTTTTGCAATCCCGTCTTGATAAATACCAGCTTGAACTGTCGCTTCTGTTGCGAGAAGAGCGACTCTTTTTGCATTTTTAGGAATTGCTTGTAACGTCTCATCGACTATATTTAAAATCGGAATGGACAGAGAATGCTGTAATTCCTCGAAATAAAGATGCGCCGTATTGCACGGCATAGCGATAAAGCTTGCGCCAGTACTTTCAAGTTTTTGTGCTCCTTTAATAATCGCTTTTTTCATCGCTTCGTGATCAATAGGGCGATCCATATAAAACGGTGTTGGGCACGAGTAAATCATCATATGAGGAAAGTCCATATCATGCTTTGCTCCGTATATTGTTTGGCACCCTGCTACAACTGTATCGACGAATGGTCCAGTTGATTTTGGCCCCATTCCTGCTAGTATTCCGATCATTGTCTCGTCTCCTTTAATATGCAATTAAAAACGTTTTTTGCGAACGATAAAAAGAAATAAGGTAAATAATAAAAATGAATATACGATAGCCCAAGCTGTGAGCCATAGCGTGTGAGTCAGTATATTATATTTGTATTGTCCAAGCATTAGAAAGCTTTCGACAGGTGGTAAAAACCATAGTAACTCTTTTTTTAACTGGATAGATGCAATCGTTATAAGCAATATAAATGTAAGGCTAAGCCAAGCAGTGCCTGCTTTTTGAATTATATTTCTTGTAAATAACGTTGCGATTGAAATTCCTAGTATAGAGAAAGACATGTGAGAGAGAAATCCGACTAAAAATAAAGAAACTGTCATTTCTTCATTAAACATTTGCAAAATAATTGGATAGATTACAGATATAAAAGATAACACAGTACAAATGAGAAGCGCCGTAATATATTTACCCACATATAGTGCGGAAATATTATTTGTGTGAGAAATGGTAATGTGTTCTTGTACAGGGTCTTCAGTATGAAAAATTGTGACCGTAATCCAGGCAGATAATAAATAAAGTGCGAGTGCTGTTTCTAAATATGTCGGTACAATAGGAGTCGGTTTATATGTATATACAAAAAGCAAGCTCACAAAGTACATCGCAATAGGAGGGATGTACTTATACGATTTTGTATAGTCGAGAAAATGGTAACGAATAAGCGCGAACATAATAAACCTTCTTTCGATTTAAAAGTTAGGTTGTAGCAGTGTGATAGATGCTTTTTTATGTAATAAAAACTGAAGCATTTCGTTTGTATATTCTTTTTCGATTTGTAATTGAATAAGGTTTTGATTTGATTTGTGTGTAACGTGTATAAAACCGGATTGCTTTTGTAGTTCTATCGCTGAAAATGTGTCGTGAACGATTGCTTCAATATAGACTTGTTCTGCCCCTTTTTGTATAAAGGTATCTGCTGTGATTGTATGGTTTGCTAACGTCACAATTCTATCGGCGAAGTTTTCTAATAGTTGTTTTTCATGACATGTGAAGAGTATAGATATACCTTGTTGTTTTAATGAGAGTAAAATATGTTCTAATTCTTGCTGAGAGTTCGGATCGAGCCCAGAAAGCGGTTCGTCTAAAATTAATAAATGTACGTCCGTAAGTAATGCTTGCATAATGCCTGTTTTTTGTTTCATACCCTTTGAAAAGTTTCGTACAACGGAATGCCTTGCATGATGTAGGTGAAAAGATTGAAGAAGCAGCGGAATTTTATCTTTTACATATTTTGTTGATAAACCGTGAATGTGGCCGAGATGAAATAGATAATCCTCTAATGTAAAACGAATTCCTTCAGGAAAATGTTCAGGTACATAACCGATTTGTATATGTTCTTTCCTTTGAATTGTCCCTGCCGTAGGTGAAATAAAGCCTGCAATTATTTTTAGCAGAGTACTTTTTCCAGTCCCGTTCCCGCCAATAATAGCGAGCGCTTCTCCTTCTGGAATGGATAAATCAATGTTGTCTAGTATAAGTGATTTGCTATACTTCTTTTGAATTCCCCTTAGTTCTACTAGCAAAGTTCTATCCTTCTTTCTTTAAATAGTGTATATATCCATTATATAGGAGAATAACAAAAAGACGTGCAATGAGTGCACGTCTTTTTTTGTTATGTTTTGTCGAACAATCGATATAATTGAAAAATCGTTGATATATTGTAAGTTATGATAGATATATCGAAAAAATCGTTGATATATCCCGAGTTACGATAGATATAATTGAAAAATCGTTGATATATTACCCCACATTAACGGGCAGTAAAACTGCCACCTTAAAATTCGGCTGGAGCAAAGAAGTTAGTTGGGAGATAAACTGCCCATAAATGCCCGATTGGTTCAACTAATAATCAGTGGGGATTCCCCCCACTGATTAAAGTTTCACTTTATCGTTTCTCAATCGCCACAATAAATGGCGGATTATTTTGCTGGTTAATAAAGCCATATCGCAATACGTGAGCTTGTTTTTGGTCTAGTTCTTCGGCAAATTTGAGAACAGCGTCACGTTCTACTTGTCCTTCTGGATGTCCGTGGTAAATGACAAGGACGATGATACCTTCAGGTGCCATTACTTCTAATAATTGTTCGATCGCTGAGATTGTTGAGTTCGGTTTTGTAACGATATGCTTGTCTCCGCCTGGAAGGTAACCTAAGTTGAAAATTGCGCCTGTTACTTTTCCTTTTGCATCTTCTGGTAATACGGATAGAAGTGTATCGTGACTATCGTGAACTAAAACAGTACGTTCGAAAAGTTCTTTTTCTTTTAGACGAGTTGTTGAGCTTTCAATTGCCTCTTTTTGAATATCAAATCCAAATACTTTTCCGTTATCTCCAACGATTTCAGCTAGGAAGCAAGTGTCATGGCCGTTTCCTAAAGTTGCATCTACAGCGTAATCGCCTTCTTTTACTGCCGTTTGCAGAAGCGAGCGAGCAAACGGTAATACACGTTCTAATTTCATTTTTGTTTCTCCTCATTTGCATATTTTCCTTGCCAGCTTCCGCGGCGCACAAATTCTGCATCGATGGAATTTAATACTTCCCATTTATTTAAGCTCCACATTGGACCGATCATTAAATCAGGTGGACCGTCACCTGTGATGCGGTGCACAATTACGTCTTCTGGAATAATTTCAAGTTGGTCAACAACAAGACTTACGTAATCCTTAAGAGAAAGGAACTCGAGTTGTCCTTTTTCATATTGCTTCACCATTGGCGTTCCTTTTAATAAGTGAAGTAAGTGGATTTTAATTCCTTGTACGTCAAGTTTCGCTACTTCACGAGCTGTTTCCATCATCATGTCGTAATCTTCAAGTGGAAGACCGTTAATAATATGAGAACAAACTCTAATGCCGTGCTTACGTAATTTATTTACACCTTCTACATAAGACGGATAATCGTGAGCACGATTAATAAGATTTGCAGTACGTTCATGAACAGTCTGTAGTCCGAGTTCAACCCAAAGGTACGTGCGTTTATTTAAGTCCGCTAAATATTCAACAACATCGTCCGGTAAACAATCTGGACGAGTTGCGATAGAAAGACCGACAACGTCTTTTTCTGCTAGAAGCGGTTCGAATTTTTCTTTTAACACTTCAAGTGGTGCATGTGTATTTGTGTACGCTTGGAAATAAGCGATACATTTTCCGTCTTTCCACTTTGAGCGCATTTTTTCTTTCATTTCATGATATTGCGTTATAACATCATCGCGGCGATCGCCAGCGAAGTCACCAGATCCAGCAGCACTGCAAAATGTACAACCGCCATAAGCAACTGTACCGTCACGGTTCGGGCAATCGAAGCCAGCATCTAATGAAACTTTAAAGATTTTTTCACCAAATTCATTTCGTAAATGGTAATTCCATGTATGATAACGTTTATTGTCGTTTGTATATGGAAAAGGGTTTTGAACCTTCATTACTTTCCCTCCTAAGCCGAGTCAAAATAACACAAAATCCATTATAACATACTCATAAGGTTCATAAGGAAGGGACACACTAAAGGGGAATTGAAGCAAGGAGGGACAATTATGGCAGAGCGTCAATCACTTGAATCGTATATTACACAAGCGGAACAAGCGGTGGAATATGCGAAAGAACAATTAGATCTTGGTATGAGACAAGAGCATTATAATACGATGGAGTATTCGGATGCGCAGTTGCAATTAGAACAAGCATATAATGATTTACAAACGATGCAACAACATGCGAATGATGAGCAACGTGAGCAGTTAAATAGAGCACGTATGGCAATTCGCCAATTGCAACATCAAATGATTATTACACCGCACTAATAAGGAGTGAATGTAATGGCGAAACGTTCAGATCAAAATAACCCAGAACAAAAAACACAAAATGGACATAACGCTGAATTTTCGAATGAACTTGATCCGATTGTTCAAGTAAAACAGCGTAATAGTAAAAAAGGACAACCGCAAAAATCAAAACAATCAGAGTAAACCAGGTCGAAATATGACCTGGTTTTATTTTGCTATATGACAATAATGTAAGATTTATGTAAGGTTTGTCGATAGTTGTGAGCAGCTTTCTCCAGTAGAGTAAGGAAGGATTAAATTTTATACAAGGGGTTGCTTTATGGGGAACAATATTACAAACAAGCGAATTGATGAGTTAGATTACATTCGTGGCTTTGCACTACTGGGGATTATTTTAGTAAATATTCTCGCATTACTTAACATTAAAATTCCAGATCCTAATACAGTGGATGCTAGCTATCAAAGATTTTTATACTTATTTGTAGAAGGTCGTTTCTTCTCAATCTTTTCATTTTTATTTGGAGTGGGATTCTATATCTTTATTTCAAGAGCGATTGCGAAAGGGAAAAATGGCTATGTTTTATTTTTACGTCGCTTAGTAGCATTATTTATTTTTGGTTTAATTCATCAAATGTTTCAGCCTGGAGAAGCACTAGCGTTATACGCAATTTGCGGGTTAATCGTTTTACCGTTTTATAAAGCGAAAAAAGAATTGAACCTAGCACTAGGACTTATTTTGACAATTGCCTTCAGTGTAATGGGAGTTAAAGAACTATTACCACTTGGCTTAATTTTATTAGGGCTTGCCGCAGGGCAATATCGTGTATTTGAAAATCTTGCGCAAAATATAAAGAAAGTCGCTATTTTTACAGGTATTATGTTTGTTTTAAGTGTCATAGCTGTATGGTATCAATATGGGCACGTTCCTGCTGAACCATTTATAAATGGGATAATGGAAACTGAAGATGGAACAATGGATGCTGCAAGCCAGTTTTTAAAAATTGGTGTTACTGTTGGACCAATTATTTCGGCTTTCTATGTTGGAGCATTAATTTTATTACTACAATTAAAACCAGTTCAAACATTGTTAGCGCCACTGAAATACTATGGTCGTATGGCTTTAACGAATTATATCGGACAAACTGCAATGATTTTAATCGCAGGCAGTGTATTTAACTTTGCAGAAAACTTAACGTATATGCAGACTTTATATGTTTGTATCGCAATTTATGCAATTCAAATTGTATTTAGTGTAATTTGGATGAAAATCTTTAAAATGGGTCCACTAGAATGGATTTGGCGAGTTGTTACGTACTGGACGGTAACACCTTTAAAGAAATAAACAGAGAAGTGGGTTGTTCCTTTTGTGGAACAGCCCATTTTTATTTTCATCTTTTTCGGTAAGATGATATTACTTGTCGAATCGCTAATAAAATTTCATTTATCAACAAACCTTACACACTCATCTTTTTTATATTACAAAACTGTAAGGTAAATGTAATGTTAACAAATAGCAGTTCACCTCCAAAAGGCGCAAAATAGGTAATGGAAAAACAAGCGTAGGAGGATATATATGACGAAACCAGTTGTAGACGTGAAAAACGTTCAAAAAGTGTACGGTAAAAAAGGTGAGAACCAATCACACGCGTTAAAAGGTGTGTCATTCTCAATTCAAGAGGGTGAGTTTGTTGGAATTATGGGACCATCTGGTTCTGGTAAAACGACATTATTAAATGTAATTTCAACGTTAGATAAGGCAACAGGTGGCGTTGTTGAAATTGCAGGAACGGATATTACAAAAATGAAGCAAGGTGAGCTTTCAGATTTCCGTTCGCAAAAATTAGGATTCATCTTCCAAGACTTTAACTTATTAGAGAACTTATCTATTTATGAAAACATTGCACTTCCACTCTCTCTTCAAGGTGTCGCATCACGTAACATTGGACCAAAAGTCGAGAAAGTAGCGGATATGTTAGGAATTACAGAAATACTTCAAAAGTACCCATCTGAAGTATCTGGTGGGCAAAAGCAACGTTCGGCAGCAGCGCGTGCTTTAGTGCATGAGCCTGCAATTATTTTAGGGGACGAGCCAACAGGAGCGCTTGATTCTAAAAATGCAACGAGTTTACTTGATGCGATGACAAACTTAAATAAAGATCAAGGCGTATCTATTATGATGGTTACACATGATCCGTACAGTGCAAGTTACTGTCAGCGTATTTTATTCATTCAAGATGGTGAGCTATATAAAGAAATTCACCGCGGTGGTACACGTGAAGAATTTTATAAAGAAATTTTAGATGTGCTTGCAGACTTAGGCACACAAAAAGCGTAAGAAAGGAGGTTCTAAGGCATGTTATTCAAACTTTCCATGTCAGGGCTGAAAAGTAAGCTGAAAGATTATATCGTATTACTTGTCGGTCTTGTCATGTCTATCTCAATTTTTTATATGTTTCAAACGTTAGCGCTGAATAAAACGTTTATCGAATCTAACTCAGTTATTCAATCAATTGGATTTGTATTCCAAGCAGGTTCATTTTTACTCGCTATTATAACGTTCTTCTATATTTTATATGCGAACTCTTTCTTACTATCTCTTCGTCAAAAAGAGTTTGGTATGTATATGATGTTAGGAGCAAAAAAGCATAAAGTTACATTACTTATGTTTATTGAAACGATTGTATTAGGTGCGGCGTCTCTTGCGATTGGTATTATAGTTGGTGTAGGACTTGCAGAAGGTATCGGTCAATTATTAATGAAACAATTAGAATTTGCTGGTGAAGGTTATAAATCGTTTTACCTTCCATCTATGACAGTTACTTGCATTTTCTTCTTTGCACTATTTGTATTATCAGCAATTATGAATAGTATTAAATTATCTCGTATTTCTGTATTGCAACTTGTACATGCAGATGCACAAACAGAGCGTGTTGCGGTAAAAGGGAAAATGACAGGTTTAGTTGCATTCCTTGCGGTTATTTTATTAGGCATTGGTTATGCATCAATGATTTATATGGAAACTTTAAAAGAAATGGGAATTATAATAGCATTAATTACAACAACAGCTGGAACTTATATGCTATTTGGATCACTTCTCCCTGTTATTATTAAAAAGTTAAAAAGTAATAAAAAGCGTAGTGAAAAAGGACTTAACGCTTTTACATTTGCACAATTAAATTTCCGTATTAATAGCTTAACGAAAGTACTTGCGACAGTAGCGATGTTAGTAGCGCTTGGTGCGGGTGCGATTTCAGGTGGTATGGCGTTTAAAAATAACGTTATCAAAACGGTTGATGGATTTGAAATTTATGATTCGATTATTCATAATCCTACGGCTGAAGAGAAGAAAATTTTAGATGGTATATCATTCAAAAATAAAGCTGAGTACCGTTATAAAGTAGACGACAAATATATTTATTATATAAAAGAAGATTTAGAGAAACATAAGCCGTTTATTCGAGATGGTGTGGGTAAAGAAAGTTTCGGTAAATATAAAGAAGTTTCAGGAGAAGCTCCAGTAGCAGGAGTGAGATCAGAGCAAAATCAAAATGAAAAAGCAATGCCTGAAGAATGGGATGAGGTATTTAGAACAATCCAACCATATTATATATATCAAGATCGTGCTATTAAAATTGTGGATCAAAAAATGTACGATACTGTAAATGGTAAAGAGGGAATCGTATTTACTGGAAAAACAGACGATTTCGTAGCATACACAAAAGAATGGAAAAAAATTGACGAGTTGCAGCTAGTTAAATATAAAAATGTAAAAGCTGAGCAAATGAATAGTAAATATCAAGTGTATGATATGTTCTACGGTATTGCGAGTGGAACAGTATTTATGGGCTTCTTCCTTGGAATTGCTTTCTTAGCAATGATGGCAAGTTGTCTTATGTTTAAAATTCTTTCTGGTGCATCAAAAGATATTACGCGTTATCAAATGCTTCGTAAAATCGGTGTACGCCGTGAATTATTAACGAAATCAATTTATAAAGAGTTATTCTTAGTATTCTTATTCCCAGCAATTGTGGGTATCGCTCACGTATTAGTTGGTATGAATATTTTCGGATTTATTTTAGTCGATCCGTACTTCCGTATTTGGATACCAATCGTAATTTTCGTAGTTATTTACACGATTTATTACCTTATTACAGTTCAATTGTATAAAGGAATTGTTCTTCCGAAAGAAGATTAATAAAAAAACCGAGCGAAATTGCTCGGTTTTTATTATTTTCAGAAAAAACACTTTAATGTTACTGAAATGTATAATATAATATAAATAAGTAACGTAATATAAAAGTAGAAGTAGCTGGATAAGGAAAGGAGGAATCCAATCTATAGAAAGAAGCTGAACTTTTATCCCCCATTTCTTTTCAAACCACAACGTATTTGTACAATCGTAAATTTCCAAATTGAAAATTACTTGGATCACAAAAGTATATTGTGAAAATAATGGATAATACATGGAAATCTCATAGCATGATAAGGTAAAATGGACAACATGATGAGAAAATTACCGTTCATAAGATGAGGAGAATACATGTATGGAAGTTGTAGAGGCATTAAAAGATATAAACCAAATTGAGGCTATGAAAAAATATTTAAAAGAGCACTCCCAGCGAGACTATCTTTTATTTGTTATTGGAATTAACACAGGATTAAAAATTACAGAACTACTTAGTATGAAATTTGAAGATGTATTAAATGAAGACGGGACTGTTAAAGAGTTTTATACTCTTCCTGTGAAAGATGAAAAATTTAAACAAGATATTTATTTAAATACAAAAGTAAAAGAAGCGCTTTTAGATTACGTACAATCTATTGGCGTTAAAAGAGAAAATTACGTATTTCAATCTAATAAAACGCCAAATTCAATTACGCGCCAACAAGCGTATCGTGTAATTCATAATGCTGCAGAAGCAGTTGGAGTTGTTGGTAAGATCGGAACAAATTCAATGCGAAAAACGTTTGGGTTTCATGCGTACAAAAGAGGGATAGCGATTGCGTTATTGCAAAAACATTTTCATCACGCGACTCCATCAGAGACGTTAAAGTATTTAGGTATCTCAAAAGATGAGACCTTTAAAACGGAGATTGATGTCGATTTATAAAAGCCGTAACTAAAAAATTAGGGGGCGGAAAATATGAATATTAGAGAGAGTGAACTGCCGGGTATTGGATGTAAGTTTGAAGTGATTACAAAAGGTAATGAAAAGATGGTTATCGTTATCCATGATGATGGCCGAAGAGAAATGTACCATTTTGATGCTGATCATGAGGAGAGCATTTCAAGCGTCTCTCTTCGTGATTCTGAAGCGAGACAAATTGCAGCTATATTGGGCGGAATGGTATATAGACCACAAGCTTTAGATACGATTGAAATGGCTTTTGAAGGATTATCAATTGAGTGGTTTAAGGTGGAAAATAATGCACCAGTCGTACAAAAAACAATTGGTAGTTTACATGTCCGAAACACATATAATGTAACGATCATTGCCATTTTGAAAAAGAATATGAAGAAGTTCTTTAATCCAGGCTCAGATTCTATCATTGAAGCTGGCGATATGCTCGTATTATCAGGTGAAAGACATGAAGTGAAAAGAATTATTAATGAGTTGCTTTCGGTAGGAGGGGATTCATAATCGATGGATACTTTAATCTTTGAAGTTGGAACTGCGTTAGTATTAGTCGCTTTTGCAGCTATTCTCGCTGCAAAGTTAAAGTTCTCGATTATCCCGTTTCTCATTATACTCGGTATGCTAGTGGGGCCTCATGCCCCAGATTTAGGGCTTATCGATTTAAGGTTTATCGAAAGTGGAGAAGTTATTTCCTTCCTCGGCCGTGTTGGCGTCATATTCCTCCTATTTTACTTAGGCTTAGAATTCTCAATTAAAAAATTAATTAAATCAGGAAAATCAATTGCTTTTGGGGGAACTGTTCATATATCGCTTAATTTTATATTAGGTTTACTTTACGGATATATAATGGGTTTCCCCTTATTAGAAACATTAATTATTGCTGGGATCATAACAATTTCATCGAGTGCAATTGTTGCGAAAGTAATTGTTGATTTAAGAAGATCGGGTAATAAAGAGACGGAGCTAATTTTAGGAATCATTATGTTTGATGATATTTTTTTAGCGGTATATTTATCAGTCGTTTCAGGATTAGTACTCGGAGGGGCAACGTCATTTGTAGGTGCTCTTACATCTATTTTAATCGCAGTAGGGTATATGCTACTATTCTTTGTAGTTGCTAGAAAAGCTACACGATTTTTAAATAAAATGTTAGATATTTCGTCCAATGAAATTTTTATTATCGTAATATTCGCTATTTTGTTCTTTGTAGCAGGATTTTCAGAAACGATTCATGTCGCAGAGGCAATTGGGGCATTATTATTAGGGCTTGTCTTTTCAGAAACAGAGCATAGTGATCGAATTGAACAGCTCGTTGTTCCGTTTCGTGATTTCTTTGGAGCTATATTCTTTTTCAGCTTCGGTTTAAGTATAGACCCATTTTCACTTGGAGGAGCAGTATGGTTGGCATTAGGAGCAGTTTTCATTACTCTTATCGGTAATTTTACTGCTGGAATGGTTGCGGGGCGTAAAGCTGGGTTATCGCATAAGGCTTCTACGAATATCGGTTTAACACTTGTATCACGCGGGGAATTTTCCATTATCGTCGCGAATATTGGAATTGCGGGCGGCTTAATGGCAACGATTAAACCGTTTTCGGCCTTGTATGTTTTAATATTGGCATCGTTAGGACCTTTGTTAACGAAAGAATCTGGGAGAATATATTCCTTATTAGATAAAATATTTAAATGGAGCGCTAAAAAGCGTGGGAAGCGAGAAAAAGAAGTTGGATAGTATAAATATGGGTAGACTGCATGAAAATTTCATGCAGTCTACCCTTTTATATATTGTTACTGTTGTCGTTTTTTGTCGGTAAGTCGATATATTTCAAGTTGTGGTCGATATAATTGAAAAATCGCTGATATATTTGTAGTTGCGCCGATATATTTTGATAATCGCTGATATAATCCAAGAAGTAATCAATATAATTTCATTTACCGCAAAACCATTATCTGAATTTCATCAACTATTAATCAGTTGCCTTCCTATTTAAAAACGACTACAATTTTACTGTTATATATGAACGAAAAAAATAGAATAGGAGGGGAAACTATGCCAAGGAAAGTATGGCTATTAGTAGCTGGGATGATTATTAATGTCACGGGTGCTTCTTTTTTATGGCCTTTTAATACAATTTATTTGCATGATCACCTAGGAAAATCTTTATCTGTGGCCGGAATGGTATTAATGATCAACTCGCTTACTGGTGTAATTGGAAACTTGCTCGGCGGTGTTTTATTTGATAAATGGGGCGGTTATAAATCAACTTTAGTAGGGATTGTGATTACACTTGTATCAATTTTAGGTCTTGTGTTCTTCCACGGTTGGCCGTTATACGTTGTGTGGCTAGCTTTAATCGGCTTCGGTTCTGGAATGGTCTTCCCATCGATGTATGCGATGGTTGGTACGGTTTGGCCAGAAGGCGGAAGACGAGCATTTAATGCGATGTACGTTGGACAAAACGTTGGTATTGCGATCGGAACAGCGTGTGGTGGTTTAGTTGCGTCGTATCGTTTTGATTATATTTTCTTAGCGAACTTTATTTTATACTTTGTTTTTTTCTTAATCGCTTTTATTGGTTTCCGTGGTATGGAAGACAAAAAAGAGCCAGGAGTACAAAAAGAAGTCGAAACAGAAAAAGGGTGGACGCTTACACCGGGATTCAAAGCACTTCTTATCGTGTGTGTAGCATATGCTTTATGCTGGGTTACATACGTACAGTGGCAAGGAGCGATTGCAACACATATGCAAGAATTGAATATTAGCCTTCGTCATTATAGTTTATTATGGACGATAAACGGAGCGATGATTGTTTGTGCGCAGCCACTTGTTAGTATGCTAATTCGTTGGATGAGGCGTTCTTTAAAACAGCAAATTATGATTGGAATCTTCATTTTTGCGGCGTCATTCATTGTGTTAAGTCAAGCGCAGCAATTTACGATGTTCCTCGTTGCGATGGTAACATTAACAATTGGTGAATTATTTGTATGGCCTGCGGTGCCAACGATTGCAAATATACTTGCACCAAAAGATAAATTAGGATTTTATCAAGGGGTCGTAAATAGTGCGGCGACTGTAGGGAAAATGTTCGGACCGGTCGTTGGCGGAGCGATTGTTGATTTATACAATATGGAAGTATTGTTTATAGCAATCATGGTAATGCTTGTAGTAGCGCTTATAGCAACGAGCATGTATGATAAACGAGTAAAAGTAGAAGAAACAGTTGAAGAAAAAATTGCAGTTTAGTTTGACGGAACATGTGCACATGTTTTAGAATATATTTAAATAAAACAACCTTTAGAACAAGGGAGATAGCTCGGCTGTCTTAAGATGAATTCGTTAGTTATTAAGAGTAACGATTAACCGAGAAGTCCTCGCTTTAAGTAAGCTCTTAAGAGATACTAGGTGAAGGATAGTTCACTTAACTTATATGTGTAATAACAGTGAGAAGGAGTAGTAGTAATAGAAGCTGGTTTAGAGAGTTGACGGTCGGTGCAAGTCAATCCACGTTTCGTTATGAACTCGCCTTTGAGTTGCAGTTGTGAAACTAATAGTAGCAATTGCCGTTAATCCACGTTACGGATCTAAGCGAATGTATATTTTTTGTACATTAATTTAGGGTGGTACCGCGGGAATCTATAACCTCTCGTCCCTTTCTAGGGATGAGAGGTTTTTTGTATTTTGGGCGGTGAAAATAAATTGAATTTCAAGGAGGGTATCTCATGAGCTTTAATCATCAAGAAGTTGAGAAGAAGTGGCAAGGTTACTGGGAAGAGAATAAAACATTCCGTACGCCAGATGAGACAGAAAAACCAAAATTTTATGCACTAGATATGTTCCCATATCCATCAGGTGCAGGCCTACACGTAGGACATCCAGAAGGTTATACAGCGACAGATATTTTATCTCGCATGAAGCGTATGCAAGGGTATAATGTTCTTCATCCAATGGGATGGGATGCATTCGGTCTTCCAGCAGAGCAATATGCACTTGATACTGGAAACAGTCCAGCTGAATTTACAGAGCATAATATTAATACGTTCCGTAACCAAATTAAATCATTAGGTTTCTCTTATGATTGGGACCGTGAAGTAAATACAACAGATCCAAACTACTATAAGTGGACACAATGGATCTTCTTAAAACTATTTGAAAAAGGCTTAGCTTACGTTGATGAAGTACCTGTAAACTGGTGTCCAGCACTTGGTACAGTACTTGCAAACGAAGAGATCATTGACGGTAAGAGTGAGCGCGGTGGACATCCAGTTGAGCGTCGTCCGATGAGACAGTGGATGTTAAAAATTACAGCTTACGGAGATCGTCTATTAGAAGATCTAGATGAGCTTGATTGGCCTGAAAGTTTAAAAGATATGCAACGTAACTGGATCGGTCGTTCTGAAGGTGCAGAAGTACACTTCAACATCGACGGTACAGATGAGAAGTTCACAGTTTTCACAACGCGTCCTGATACACTATTTGGTGCAACATATTGTGTACTTGCTCCGGAACATGCACTTGTTGCAGAAATTACAACAGCAGAACAAAAAGAAGCAGTAGAAGCTTACATTAACGCTGTAAAAATGAAGAGTGACCTAGAACGTACAGAACTTGCGAAAGAAAAAACTGGTGTATTCACTGGTGCTTACGCAGTTAACCCAGTAAACGGTGAGAAATTACCAATCTGGATCGCTGATTACGTTCTTGCAACTTACGGAACAGGTGCTGTAATGGCAGTTCCAGCTCACGATGAGCGTGACTATGAATTTGCATCAGTATTTAATCTTCCAATGAAGGAAGTTGTAAAAGGCGGAGACATTACGAAAGAAGTGTACACAGGTGATGGTGCACACGTAAATTCAGCATTCCTTGATGGATTAAATAAAGAAGAAGCAATCGCCAAAATGATTGAATGGCTTGAAGTAACGAGCGCAGGAAATCAAAAAGTAACGTACCGTCTACGTGACTGGTTATTCAGCCGTCAACGTTACTGGGGTGAGCCAATTCCAGTAATCCACTGGGAAGATGGCACAATGACAGCTGTGAAAGAAGAAGAATTACCATTAGTGCTTCCAAAGACAGAAAACATCCGTCCTTCAGGTACAGGTGAATCACCGCTAGCTAACATTGACGAGTGGGTAAATGTTGTTGATCCTGAGACTGGTAAAAAAGGTCGTCGTGAAACAAATACAATGCCGCAATGGGCTGGTAGCTGCTGGTATTACCTACGTTACATCGATCCAAACAATAGCGAAGCACTTGTAGATCCTGAAAAAGTAAAACAATGGCTTCCAGTTGATATTTATATCGGCGGGGCGGAGCACGCTGTACTTCACTTACTATATGCTCGTTTCTGGCATAAAGTATTATACGATATCGGTGTAGTTCCAACGAAAGAACCGTTCCAACAATTATTCAACCAAGGTATGATTCTAGGTGAAAACAACGAGAAAATGAGTAAATCAAAAGGTAACGTTGTAAATCCTGATGATATCGTAGCAAGCCACGGTGCAGATACACTTCGTCTATACGAAATGTTCATGGGCCCATTAGATGCTTCAATTGCTTGGTCTGAAAATGGTCTTGACGGAGCTCGTCGTTTCCTAGACCGCGTATGGCGTCTATTCGTTCAAGATAACGGTGAATTAAGTGAGAAAATTACTGACGCACCAAATAAAGAGCTTGAAAAAGCTTACCATCAAACAGTGAAGAAAGTAACAGAAGACTATGCAGAGCTTCGCTTCAACACAGCGATTTCTCAAATGATGGTATTCATCAACGATGCATACAAAGCTGAAACACTTCCGAAAGAATATGTAGAAGGTTTCGTAAAAATGATTGCACCAGTTGCACCTCACATCGGGGAAGAGCTATGGAGCAAACTTGGATACAATGAAACAATCACATATGCAAGCTGGCCAACATTTGATGAGTCTAAACTTGTAGAAGATGAAGTTGAAATCGTTGTTCAAGTTATGGGTAAAGTTCGCGCAAAACTAACAATGAGTAAAGACGCATCAAAAGACGAAATGGAAAAACTTGCACTTGAAGCAATTCAAGACCAAATTGAAGGGAAAACAGTTCGTAAAGTAATTGTTGTTCCTGGAAAACTTGTTAACGTTGTTGCAAACTAATGTATTCTAAATGAAAGCTCAGAGTATTTATACTCTGAGCTTTTTTGTGTAAAAAATAATCTTTGGATCACTTTTATATAAGTTTTCAATTTATAAAAAATTTTACTTTAAAGACGTTTCGCATCTTTTCCTTTAATTTGTTTGTTGAGGAATTCTTATAAAGACAAACACCTATTCTTCACTAGGAAATATGATAAAAAAGGTAGGTAAAATTGAGTAGAAGAGGTGAAAGGAATGAAAGGGATCGACAATAATGCACCACATGGTTTCTTTGGGGGTGGATCGGATAGTTATGAACAAATGATGTTAATGGGAGGAGGACAACAAGGGTACGGTGGAATTCCGAGCTGGATGGGCGGAACACCTGGAGGTTTTTCTACATCAGTAGCTGGTGTACAAACTGGAATTCCAACATTAACAGGAGGATTTCCATCATCGGTAGCCGGAGTGCAAACTGGAATCCCGACATTTGTTGGCGGAGCAGCAGGAGGAGTACCAGTAGGCGTACCAACTGCATTTCCATCTTTCGTTGGAGGAGTACAGACAGGATTTCCTGTACCAGGAGTAGGTGTTGTAGCAGGAGGAGTAGGTGGATATCCGCAAGTAGTTCACGGCTACCATGGTCATCATCACCATCATCAAGGTCAACACGGCCATCATGGACATCACCACCATCAAGGTCAACACGGCCATCATGGTCATCACCACCATCAAGGTCAACACGGCCATCATGGTCATCACCATCATCAAGGTCAACACGGCCATCATGGACATCACCATCATCAAGGTCAACATGGCCATCAGGGGCAACAAGTACATCACCACGGTCACCACCACATTCATCCGCAAGCTGTTCTTTATCAAACTCACCAAGGCCAACAAGGTCACCATGGACATCACCACCAAGGCCAACATCATGGACACCAAGGTCACCACCATCACCAAGGTCATCAAGGCCAACATCATGGACACCAAGGCCAACATCATGGACACCAAGGTCAACATCATGGACACCAAGGTCAACATCATGGACACCAAGGTCAACAGCACCAACAGCACCAACAGCACCAACAATATCAGCAATATCAACAACAGCAACAATCTTCTCCTTGGACAGGTGGAATTGGAGCAGGAGCAGCAGGAGCAGCTAGTATTAGTGGGGCAGCAGGACACGCGGGGCACGCGGGTCATTAATGAGTTGCAGAAAAAAAGACATAATAAAAAACTGCTAGGAAATCCTAGCAGTTTTTTTCAGCTTCTTGGCGCTGACGTTCGATTTCAGCACGAAGTTGTGGCTCTGGTGCTTGCCAGCCTTCTGGTTTTAGAATCTTACCGTCGCCTTCACGGAATCGAGGCTTCCCATCAGGGAATAGTTTTGCCATGTTGGCATTGTTTACAATTTCGAATCCTTTATCTGGACGTACGCCCATTTCTGCAAACGTTCCGAATGCAAAGTAAATAAGGTCAATTAGTGCATCGTATTGATCTTCAACAGTCGTTGCCTCTAGAAATTCTTCTAGTTCTTCCTGCATAAAACTTGCACGGATTTTTGCGCGCTCTTCTGTTAATTTTGTTGGAGTATTTGTTACAGGATGTCCGAATACTTCATGCATTTTCGCAACAAGTTCGTATCCTTTATCTAAACCTTTTTCGTTTGTCATGTTGTTTCATCCTTTCTTACGTTATGCCGAAGTTTATTGTAACATAAGGTGATTATGAAATGAAAAGAACATCTTATCGAAATAAGATGTTCGCTTGTTATTCTTCTTTTTTTATTAAAAGGGATGAAATAAGATCGATGCCAAAAATACCGACGAGTAACATTGGTATAACGACAAGCAAGTAACGTGTGAAGGAAACATTTTTTAAGTATGTATGGGCAAATAAAAAGACGCCGAGAAATAAAATACCATTTAAAATAGGCTTTACTAATTTTTTAGACATAAGCTCCCCCATAAATATCTTCTCTCTCTATCTAAAATAAAAACTCCTCTCTCCGTTGTATCATGCTGGAGAGAGGAGTTCAATCATTTCTCATTCAATTACACCAGAATTTGTAATATTTACGGTGTATTTTATATGAACTGGAACATCTTTATACATTTGTCTCCATTCTTCTAATTTGAATGGGCGATAATGTTGCTTATACTTTGCACCTAGCCCGAGAGGATCGACATTTAAAGATTTAAACTGCTTAATTAATTTGGCAGCTTGTATGTTTAATTGTTTTTGGATATCTTTTTCAATGTTTTTTGTGTTCTTGTTATTTTCTAAGTTAATTGCTTTCGATAGTTCTTGAATACGTGCATCAAGCTGGACGTGAATGAAAAAAGAAGGTTTTCCGTTTTTAATTTTTATATCGTAAGTTGGAACAGAACGAATATTATTAATCATTACGTACGCAGAATCTGTTTTAAATTCATGTGAATCTAATTTATGTTTCTCTAATAGTCCTTTAAATACGAACATATCTTTTTCCGCAATTTTACCGATATATTTATCTTTTTTAAAAAGGCCAATTCCGGTGATTTTTATTTTATCACCATGCTTTTTTAGAATTGGAATGTAGTAGTCTTGCCCTTCTTGATAATAACGGAATGCTCCTACATGCAGATTATCTCTTGGTAAAGGACCAGTTTCCATGTTATGTTCTAGCAATTTTTTTATATAAATTGCAACGTTGTATGAAGTCGAATATTTGCCTTTTAAAAGTTCAGTACCATTCCCCTCTAATAAACCAACATATAAAGCGTTCCCTATGTTTACATCTCGAAGTAATGTATCGAATGAAGTAGACATTCCTTTTTTTGCAAGTCTTATCGTATATAGAGCGACACGCATTTGCCCGCTAGCAAATGGTTGAGAAGACTCTAAAGATGTGTTTGCTTTTACTTGTTTTACCGCATTTGCGCTGCCTTCAAAAACTTGAACTTTATTTCCTTTTTTCTGAATTGGACAAACGAATGTTACTTTTACTTTATTATCTTTTGCTGCATCAAAAACGGTTCCTTGAATCAGCTGTACATCGTCGATAATATTTTTTTGTAAACATCCAGTTAGACTGAAGAATGTTATACAAGAAATAAGTATTAATTTGCTTGTGCTTTTGATTTTTTCCATTTTCTTTTCACCCACACAATAATAAATAGAATTGGGATGTATACATAAATGAGCCAAAAACTAACTTTTGATGCATTACTAATAAAATTGTTAATATCCTGCCTGTTTGTTAAAAGTTGTGAAACAATGAGGGTGATAAAGATAAAAGCGATTAAAACACCTCTTTGTTTTACGCGGAATATTTCGTGAGTTGCTCTTATTGAAGCCCATAAAGGTAGGATAAAACTTGAAATAATAACGAGTGCATAGCCTGAAATTGCAATATATTCGAGTCTTTCTATAAATGGTAATTGAATGACTTGGGTCATAGAAAGTTGGGCCCATATCGTTTTTAACAATTGTTTTTCACTAAAAAATGCAAAGGCTAAAAGGGTGCTAAATAAATATAGAAGATTTGAAAATAGTGCTCCAAGCTGAGCGTATTTATGAGATTGCATAGGCTTTTTCACAAATGGATACACCATGAGGTAAATCTCAAACCCGGTCATACTGTAGATTGACAGTTGAGCGGATTTTAAAATGTCTGAAAAAGAATGTGTAAATATAGGTAGTAAATTACCCCAATGTGAATATTTCAAAACGAATAAGCTTAGAAATAAATATCCTAATGTACCACCAACAGAGATGACGCAAATACCGGTAATTACACGAAATCCAGAAGAGATAATGTAATAGCTAACTAAGCACAAAAAGAGTGTTAGCATAAAGGTGGAAGCAGTAGGAAACATCCATACTTGAATAATTTCAACATACGTTCGAATAACCGAAATACTGACGATTAAAAAATAAGCTGCAAAGATGATATTAAAGATATTTCCTATCCACTTTCCAAACGTTTGTCTTTGTAAATCAATTAAATTTCCGTTTGTTTCCCTTAATAAAAAATACATCATCCATATAAGAACATGGATAACGAGCCCTGTGATTACAACGCCTATCCAGCCATCGTATCCAGCTGCTTTTGCGATAATTCGTGCGAAGCCGAGAACGCCAGCACCAAACTGTGCACCGTGAATTAAGAAGAAAACAAAGACAGGAGATATTTGATATTTTTCTTGAACTTTGCTCATCAATGCACCTCATTTCTTAATCATCAAAGTCCGATCTATGTTTTGTTGAAATTCCTTTCGCTGATTTTTTTACATGTTGTGGCCTTGCTTGTACATCCCTTGTATCAATCATCGTTAAAGGAAAACGAATCCAAGAGTCCTTAACGGATTGTTGCCTTGTCGGATAAAATAAAGCGTACGGCTTACGTAAGGAAGTAAGCCTGAATAGATGAGTAAATAAAAAGATAAATCCAAGAGAAATCCCGAAAAGTCCTCCTATTTCTGCAAATGCGAGAAACGGGAAGCGTAGTAATCGAACCGCATTACCCATTTTATAAATAGGTGTAATAAAGGAAGCGAGTGCTGATAAGGCAACGATAATTAATAAAATGTTACTCGTTAAACCAGCTTGTACAGATGCTTGCCCGATTACGATACCGCCTACAATACCGAGCGTTTGACCGACTTTCATCGGTAACCTCGCGCCAGCTTCTCTTAATAAATCAATTGCTAGTTCTAAAAAGAGTGCTTCAATTAAAGGTGGGAATGGTACTTGTGCCCTTGATAAAATCAAAGTTTCAAGTAAATCACTTGGAATGAGTTCATAATGATAATTTAAAACTGCAACGTATAACGGTGTAGCGCAAATTGAAAATAGAACGGCAATTAATCTTAAAATCCTTGAAAATGTAGCGTACATCCAAGAGACGTTATAGTCTTCAGGTGAAATGAAAAAATCGAAATAGGATACAGGTGTTAGTAGAACACTTGGAGAACCATCCACAAAAATAGCAATTTTTCCATCAATTAGTGCTTTTGTAACTCTATCAGTACGTTCTGTATTGATATAGAGAGGGAAAATCGATTTTTCACCCATTAATTCTTGTATATAAGCACTATCATTAATTTGATCATATTCAAGAGCGCGTAACGATTCCTCAAGGAAATCTACATTATCTTTTTCAGCGAGATTGTCTAAATACATCATGACAACTTTTGTTTTGGAAAACTCACCGACAATCATTTCTTTTGTTTGTAAATCTAAAACAGGAAGACGTTTTCGAACTAAATTAATGTTTGTATCAATATCCTCTACGAAACCTTCTTGCGGACCAATAACAGTTGATTCGTTTAAAGGAGGGGTTGGTGCACGATAATTATCAATTGCAATGTTTGCAAGCATACATTTTTGATCTTGCTGATTCAATTGAATAATCGCATGCCCCTTTAAAACCATATCCTCAATTTTTTGTAAGTCGTTCGTAATTGTAATGCCGCTCATCGGGATATGTTCCTTCAGCTCTTCTAGTGATGCGTTAGGTCGTTCTAAAAGAGTGGGCATTAAATACTTTTGTAATTTTTCTCCATCAAGTGAAGGGCGATAGTAAGAAATCCAATAAGGCATCGTTTCATCGTCGGATGTATGATAATTTACAAAATCACTAGACTTTTTCAGCTTCTCTATTAAATTTTGTAAAGAATGAATACGATCTTTTTCTGGTTTTGTAAAGTCATAAATACTATTACCTTTAGAGTTTTGCTGCTGTTGTCCTTGAGAAGATTTTTCTTGTTTAGCACTTTGTTGTTGATCCTGCTCGGAGTCGTTTTGCTTAGAATGTTGCTGTTGCCCTTGCTCCGAGTTGTCTTGCTTAGAGTGTTGTTGATTTTGCTCTGAGTTGTCTTGCTTAGAATGTTGCTGTTGTTCTTGAGAAGGTTCGTCTTGTTTAGCACTTTGTTGCTTATCCTGAGAGGAATCCTCTTGTTTAGCACTTTGTTGTTTATCTTGAGAGGAATCCTCTTGTTTAGATTTTTGTTGCTTATCCTGAGAGGAATCCTCTTGTTTAGCACTTTGTTGCTTACCTTGAGAGGAATCCTCTTGTTTAGCGCTTTGTTGTTTATCTTGAGACGAGTCCTCCTGTTTAGCACTTTGTTGCTTATCCTGAGAAGAATCTTTTTGCTCGTTATTTTTACCTTTATTATGTTTCATACTTCTAGTCTGTTCTTTGTTATCATCCTCTTGATTGTTAGAATGCTGCTCCCAGTTATCTGTTTCGTTTGCTTCTGGTGTATTTGATTTTTTTTTCTTACGTAACCAATTCCAAATCATATGTACGCCCTCTTTAATCTTGTAATATAGTGCTATTTTGTGGCTAATTTTGTATATTATTCATTTATTTATGAAAAGAAGAAGGAGATTAGTTTGTATAGAAAAAAACCTTTAGTAAGCAGTTCATACTATAACGGGGAGAGGGAGAGTTTGTGCAAATTGTAAAAAAGGAGAAGTTTGTTTTAAAAGAGTTTACGTTTGAAAATGGCAGGGGAATTCCTGTTCAAATGGGATATGAGACATATGGCACTTTAAATAGAGAAAGGTCAAATGTAATTTTGGTTTGTCATTATTTTAGTGCAACAAGTCATGCGGCAGGAAAATATACAGTGCATGATGAGGAGTCTGGTTGGTGGGATGGGCTCATTGGACCTGGGAAAGCAATTGATACAAATAAGTATTTTGTTATATGTACGGATAATCTTTGTAATGTGCAGGCGAGGAATCCATATGTGATTACAACAGGACCGAAATCGATTAATCCAGAAACTGGAGAAGAATATGCTATGGATTTTCCGGTTTTTACATTTCTTGATGTAGCTCGTATGCAATATGAGTTAATAAAAGGTATGGGAATTTCAAGGTTACACGCTGTAATCGGACCGTCGGCGGGGGGAATGATTGCACAACAATGGGCGGTTCACTATCCACATATGGTAGAGCGGATGATTGGCGTTATTACGAACCCACAAAATCCAATTATTACGTCAGTAAACGTAGCGCAAAATGCGATTGAGGCAATTCAACTGGATCCAAGTTGGAAAGATGGAAAATATGGAGAAGAGCAGCCTATAAAGGGGCTTCATTTAGCGAGTAGAATGATGTTTATGAATGCGTTTGATGAGCATTTTTATGAAATGGCATTTCCTCGTAATAGTATCGAGATAGAACCTTATGAAAAGTTTTCTACATTAACATCATTTGAAAAAGAGATAAATACAACGACATATAGAAGTATAGAGTTAGTAGATGCAAATTCATGGATGTATACTGCGAAGGCAGTTTTATTGCATGATATTGCACATGGGTTTTCTTCACTAGAAGAATCTCTTTCTAACATAGAAGCGAATGTACTTATGATTCCGTGTAAACAAGATTTGCTTCAGCCGTCTCGTTATAATTATAAAATGGTAGATATTTTGCAAAAACAAGGGAAATATGCGGAAGTATACGAGATAGAAAGTATAAATGGGCATATGGCAGGAGCATTTGATATTCATTTATTTGAAAAGAAAGTGTATGAATTTTTAAACCGGAAAGTATCTAGTTTTGTGTAGGCAATAAATCATGTGAAAAAGGTGCAATGTGTGTAGTAGGCACCTTTTTTTACATGATTTGTAGACGGAAGATATATGTAGCGATTGCTATGCCGAAGAACGCTATACTAAGTAATAGAAATAAGAATGACATTTCTTGTGGGGAGTTTATTTTTCTATTATTTTTCATACTAAGAGCAATAATTGCAGCGAGTAAGAACACAATGCCCATAATGAAAAGAAAAAGCGTCATTTTAATCGACTCCTTTCATAAAACAAGTATATTGAGGATACAATGTGCTAGTTATGTTTGTAAAGAATAAGTTTTACGAGGAAATTGAGAAATAGCTTTTCGATTCTTTGCGTTCTTTCTTTTGCATGCTAAAATTGGTAGAGAATGTTTGTGAAAAAGAAACTCAAGGTTTTTATTGTATACAAGGAGGAACTACATATGACAGAAGTTAAAACAATTACTACAGAAGAGGTACAAGAGCGTTTAGGAAATGGAGAAACGTTATTTTTAGTAGACGTAAGAGAAGATGAAGAAGTAGCGACAGGAAAAATTCCAGAAGCTGTACATATTAAAATGGGCGATATCCCAAATAAAGTAGATTTCTTTAATAAAGAGAATGAATATATCTTTATTTGTCGTTCGGGAATGCGCAGTGAAAATGTATGCCATTATTTAAATGAGCAAGGGTTTAAAACAGTGAACATGGTTGGCGGTATGCTTCAATATGAAGGTGAAACGAAATAGTTAATAGTTAAAAACTTGAAACGAGTCTGTTTCAAGTTTTTTTCTTTTGCATACAGTATAAAAAAGGAGGAGGGGGAAATGGGAATTAATTTGCGTAAAGTGAAAATTATTAATAATACAGGCGCTGTTAATGTCGGTGACTGTTATGATATCTCGCCTTTAGCTGTAGCAAAAGTATATGCAGGTGCTGGGGGATCGAGTGCGGCTATTTTTTTAAATGGGAAAAGACAGCCAGAAGCAGTCATTAGAACATCAGTGTTTCTTCCGCCATTAGCAACGAGCACACGTACATTAGGTTCATAGAGGAAAGGTAGAGTGTAATTATGCCTGCTCATATAAAAGAATTTGTTATTGTGAATAACACTGGAAATATATTTACCGGTGATAATTTGAGTGATACTTCATTTACTGCTTCGAAATCATATAGTGGTTCAATGGGGTGCACTTGGATTGATGTTGTTACAGTAATAGGGACGGAGACGAAGCTTTGTTTACAGCCGGGCGATTCGGTGACGACAACATATACAAGAGGCACTCCTGCTGGTACTGTAACAGGAACAAATATGGGGCAAAGTGTAAATACATCGGGTATAGCACAAGCTGTCCCTAATACAGATAATATGGATTCAATTGCAGGACTCCCTTAAGGAATTAAGGGAGTTTTTATTATTTAAAATAAAAATAGTCTTGGAAATTATTTTTGTAAATAGATTAAGAAGAGGTTTATTTATTATGAAAAAGAAGGTTTGTAGGTGGTGAAAGTGTGAAGAATCGTGATAATAATCGGAAGCAAAATTCGTTAAGTTCTAATTTTAGAATTCCACCCGAACTTATTGGGCCTACTTTCCCCCCTGTTCCAACTGGATTTACAGGTATAGGGATTACTGGTCCAACCGGTCCACAAGGCCCAACAGGACCTCAAGGACCGAGAGGGTTCCAAGGTCCGATGGGGGAGATGGGCCCGACAGGACCTCAAGGTGTGCAAGGGATACAAGGACCAGTTGGGCCAATAGGTGCAACTGGACCAGAAGGACAGCAGGGGCCACAAGGATTGAGAGGACCACAAGGAGAAACTGGAGCGACAGGACCTCAAGGGGTGCAAGGGTTCCAAGGTCCGATTGGTCCAACGGGAGCGACTGGGGCACAAGGTATACAAGGGATACAGGGATTACAGGGGCCAATTGGAGCTACAGGACCTGAGGGACCTCAAGGAATTCAAGGCGTCCAAGGGTTACCGGGTGCAACTGGTCCACAAGGAATACAAGGAGCACAAGGGGTACAAGGAACACAAGGACCGAGTGGAAATACAGGTGCAACCGGAGCGACTGGTCAGGGGATAACAGGCCCGACTGGAATAACAGGTCCAACTGGAATAACTGGACCATCTGGAGGACCTCCTGGTCCGACGGGGCCGACTGGTGCGACAGGTCCGGGTGGTGGACCGAGTGGAAGTACAGGTGCGACTGGAGCAACGGGGAGTACTGGGGCTACAGGAAGTACAGGGGTAACAGGAGCAACGGGAACTACAGGTCCGACTGGAAGTACGGGAGCACAGGGCTTGCAAGGAATACAAGGAATTCAAGGGCCAATTGGCCCAACAGGTCCAGAAGGACCGCAGGGGATTCAAGGTATTCCTGGTCCGACGGGAGTAACTGGTGAACAAGGAATCCAAGGAGTTCAGGGTATTCAAGGGGGAACGGGAGCAACAGGAGATCAAGGTCCACAAGGTATACAGGGGGCTATAGGTCCTCAAGGGGCCACAGGAGCAACAGGAGATCAAGGTCCACAAGGAATACAAGGAGTACCAGGGCCATCAGGAGCAACAGGACCACAAGGAGTTCAAGGGATACAAGGTCCAATGGGCGATATAGGACCAACAGGTCCAGAAGGCCCAGAGGGACTTCAGGGCCCGCAAGGAATACAAGGAGTACCGGGGCCAGCTGGAGCAACGGGTCCAGAGGGACCACAGGGGATACAAGGCATTCAAGGACCGGTAGGAGCAACAGGCTCACAAGGTCCCCAAGGAATTCAGGGAATTCAAGGTGTGCAAGGGATAACGGGAGCAACAGGAGTACAAGGAGCAACTGGAATTCAAGGTATACAAGGGGAAATAGGAGCAACGGGTCCAGAGGGTCCCCAAGGAGTGCAAGGTGCTCAAGGGGCGATTGGTCCAACAGGTCCAATGGGCGCACAAGGAGTGCAAGGAATACAAGGGATTCAAGGCCCAACAGGTGCACAAGGAGTGCAAGGTGCTCAAGGAATACAAGGAATTCAAGGTCCGACGGGTGCAACAGGAGATACGGGAGCAACTGGGGCGACAGGGGAAGGCACTACAGGCCCAACAGGAGTAACTGGTCCGACAGGGGTAACAGGCCCATCTGGAGGACCAGCAGGACCGACCGGCCCAACGGGGCCATCAGGTCCGGCGGGAGTGACTGGTCCATCGGGTGGACCACCTGGCCCGACAGGAGCAACTGGTTCGACAGGAGTAACAGGAGATACTGGGGCGACAGGCTCAACTGGAGTGACAGGAGCGACAGGAGAAACGGGAGCAACCGGAGTGACGGGTTTGCAAGGTCCGCAAGGAATCCAAGGAGTGCAGGGAGAGATAGGTCCGACGGGTCCCCAAGGTGTTCAAGGTCCCCAAGGAATTCAAGGGGTAACGGGGGCCACTGGAGATCAAGGTCCGCAAGGGATTCAAGGTCCACAAGGCGACATAGGTCCAACCGGCCCACAAGGAATTCAAGGTCCACAAGGTTCTCAAGGAATCCAAGGAGCGACAGGGGGAACAGGAGCACAAGGCCCACAGGGTATCCAAGGTCCGCAAGGTGACATAGGTCCGACTGGGCCACAAGGTCCAACTGGAATCCAAGGGATACAAGGAGAGATAGGTCCAACCGGTCCAGAAGGCCCAGAGGGACTTCAGGGCCCGCAAGGAATACAAGGTGTTCAAGGGCCAGTAGGAGCAACGGGTCCAGAGGGTCCTCAGGGGATACAAGGCATTCAAGGACCAGTAGGAGCAACAGGCCCACAAGGTCCACAAGGAATACAGGGAATTCAAGGTGTGCAAGGGATAACGGGAGCAACTGGAGCACAAGGAGCAACTGGAATTCAAGGTATACAAGGGGAAATAGGAGCAACAGGTCCAGAGGGGCCCCAAGGAGTGCAAGGTATACAAGGGGCGATTGGTCCAACAGGTCCGATGGGCGCACAAGGAGTGCAAGGTATACAAGGGATTCAAGGAGCAACAGGAGCACAAGGAGTGCAAGGACCACAAGGGATTCAAGGAGTGCAAGGTCCGACGGGAGTAACAGGAGATACGGGGGCAACCGGAGCGACGGGAGAAGGAACTACCGGTCCAACAGGAGCAACCGGTCCAACAGGGGTGACTGGCCCGTCAGGAGGCCCAGCAGGGCCGACCGGCCCAACGGGGCCATCAGGTCCGGCAGGAGTGACAGGGCCATCAGGTGGACCACCTGGCCCGACAGGAGCAACAGGTGCGACAGGAGTAACAGGAGATACCGGGGCGACAGGCTCAACTGGAGTGACAGGAGCGACAGGAGCAACGGGAGCAACCGGAGTGACGGGTTTACAGGGTCCGCAAGGAATCCAAGGTGTTCAAGGAGAGATAGGTCCAACCGGTCCACAGGGTATTCAAGGTCCACAAGGAATACAAGGAGTAACGGGGGCAACCGGAGCACAAGGTCCCCAAGGAATTCAAGGCCCACAAGGCGACATAGGTCCAACCGGCCCACAAGGAATTCAAGGTCCACAAGGTCCTCAAGGAATCCAAGGAGCGACGGGGGCAACCGGAGCACAAGGCCCACAGGGAATCCAAGGTCCGCAAGGTGACATAGGTCCGACCGGCCCACAAGGCCCACAAGGAATTCAAGGCCCGCAAGGAATTCAAGGTCCAACGGGAGCTACAGGAGCAACCGGAGCGACAGGTCCACAAGGGATTCAAGGTCCACAAGGAATTCAAGGCCCGCAAGGAATTCAAGGTCCAACGGGAGTTACAGGAGCAACCGGAGCGACAGGTCCACAAGGAATTCAAGGCCCACAAGGAATTCAAGGCCCGCAAGGAATTCAAGGTCCAACGGGAGCAATCGGAGCAACCGGAGCGACAGGTCCACAAGGAATTCAAGGCCCGCAAGGAATCCAAGGTCCGACGGGGGCTACAGGAGCAACCGGTTCACAAGGTCCAACTGGAGATACAGGTCCAACGGGAGCTGGAGCCACTGGAGCGACCGGGGCGACTGGAGTTAGTACAACTGCAACGTATGCGTTTGCGAATAATACATCAGGAACCGCTATTTCCGTTTTATTAGGTGGTACGAATGTACCATTACCGAACAATCAAAATATTGGCCCAGGAATAACCGTTAGTGGTGGGAATACTGTATTTACAGTTGCGAATGCAGGAAACTATTATATAGCTTATACAATTAATTTAACGGCAGGATTAGTTGTAAGTTCTCGTATAACTGTAAATGGCAGTCCGCTTGCGGGAACGATAAACGCCCCGACAGTCGCTACTGGTTCATTTAGTGCAACAATAATCGCTAATTTGCCTGCAGGAGCTGCTGTTAGCTTACAGTTATTTGGAGTAGTTGCAGTAGCTACATTATCTACAGCAACGCCAGGGGCTACTCTAACTATTATTAGATTAAGTTAATAAGCAGAAAACCTTGAAACTTTTATGTTTCAAGGTTTTTTTATCTTTGTATTTGTAAGTAAACCTCGTTAACCAGGAGGAGTGGATCCCCTCTAATTATTTAAAGTTTTACTTTATTCACTTGAGTAAAAACATCGCAGTTCGAAAATATATTATAATAGAATGAAAAGAAAGAAATTTGGCAGAAAGGGAGGGTGGCGATGCAGGAGATGGTTAAAGATTTTTTTGGACGCCCACTTCAAGATTTACGTATATCTGTCATTGATCGTTGCAATTTTAGATGTACATATTGTATGCCGGCGGAAATATTTGGGCCAGATTATGCTTTTTTGAAAGATGAGTTTTTACTAACTTTTGATGAAATTGAGCGTTTGGCAAAATTATTTGTTAACATCGGTGTACGAAAAATTAGAATTACTGGCGGTGAGCCACTACTTCGTAAAGATTTAACAAAACTTATTGCACGTCTTGTGAAAATTGATGGGCTAATAGAGATAGGGTTAACGACAAATGCTATTCATTTAACGAAACAAGCGAAGGCATTAAAAGAAGCTGGATTACATAGAGTGAATGTTAGTTTAGATGCGATAGATGATGACATATTTAAGAATATTAATGGTCGAAATATTAATACGAAACCGGTAATTAAGGGAATTATAGCAGCAAAAGAGGCGGGACTGGAAGTAAAGGTAAATATGGTTGTGAAAAAAGGGATGAACGATCATCAAGTACTTCCGATGGCTGCATATTTTAAAGAGCAAGGAATCACGCTTCGGTTTATTGAGTTTATGGATGTTGGTAGTACAAATGGGTGGAATTTTGATCAAGTCGTTACAAAACGAGAATTGATTGAAATGATTCATAAGGTGTATCCGCTTGAGCCAGCTGAAGCGCATTACTTTGGTGAAGTTGCGAAGCGATATCGGTATGTTGGAACAAATGTTGAAGTTGGTTTTATTACATCTGTTTCTGATTCATTTTGTGCCTCTTGTACGAGGGCGAGAATTTCGGCAGATGGAAAGTTTTATACGTGCTTATTTGCGACAGAGGGTTTGGATGTAAGAGAACTTCTTAGAGGAAATCTTTCGGATGAGGAGTTATTAAGTGTTATACAAGATGTATGGATGAATAGAAAAGATAGGTATTCGGATGAACGAACAGAAGAAAGTGCAAAAAATCGTCCGAAAATCGAAATGTCTTATATAGGAGGATAAGAAAGGGGGCTATCGCATGCAGGAGCGATATTCAAGACAAATATTATTTTCTGGTGTTGGAGAAGAAGGACAGAGAAAAATAAGAGAGAAGCATGTGCTTATTATTGGTGCTGGTGCTCTCGGTGCGGCAAATGCAGAAGCGATTGTTAGAGCAGGTGTTGGAAAAGTAACGATTGCTGACCGTGATTATGTAGAATGGAGTAATTTACAAAGACAACAACTATATACAGAAGAAGATGCAAAGCAGTATAAACCGAAGGCGATAGCGGCTGCAGAACATTTAAAAGCGATTAATTCTGAGGTGGAAATAAATCCGGTTGTGACGGATGTAACGGTGCAAGAAATGGAAGAGTTAGTGCGTGATGTAGATTTAATATTAGATGCGACAGATAATTTTGAAACGCGTCTTCTCATTAATGATATTTCACAAAAGTATAATATTCCGTGGATATATGGTGGGTGTGTCGGAAGCTACGGAGTAACGTATACAATTTTACCAGGGAAAACACCGTGTTTTCGCTGTTTAATGGAGCATCCGGCGAGCGGAGCAACATGTGACACAGCTGGTATTATACAACCAGCAGTACAATTAGTAGTTGCGCATCAAATTACGGAAGCGCTGAAAATATTAGTAGAAGACTTTGGGGCGCTTCGTGAAACGATGTTATCGTTTGATCTTTGGAATAATCAACAGATGGCATTTAAAGTGAATAGGCAGAAAAAAGATACTTGTTTATCTTGCGGAAGGTTACGTACATATCCGAGTTTAACATTTGAAGCACAAACAAAAACAGAAGTGTTATGTGGGCGAAATACAGTACAAATTCGCCCGGGTGTGCGGAAGAATTTTAATTTAGAAGAAATTAAAAAGCGCTTACAAAGAAGCGTAGAGATAAAGGCGACACCTTATTTATTATCATTTCCGGTAGAAGAATATCGTTTTGTTTTATTTACAGATGGCAGGGCGTTTATTCATGGGACGAATGATATGAATGTAGCGAAAAGTTTATATGCAAGATATATAGGTTGAACCTAAAGGAAATCCTTTAGGTTCAACGGAGAGAGGATTATGAATTTCTCGTATAATCTCCACTTTTTCCACCTGTTTTTTCAAGTAAGTACGTTTCGCCGATAATCATACCTTTATCGACAGCTTTACACATATCATACACAGTAAGAGCGGTAGCGGAAGCAGCTGTTAAAGCTTCCATTTCAACACCGGTGCTACCTTCTGTTTTAACTTTTACTTCAATGAGTAAACGATATTGTTCTTCTGATTGTTTCCAATCGAAAGAAACGTCAACACCTTTTAATAATAAAGGATGGCACATTGGGATAATATCAGAAGTTCGTTTCGCAGCCATAATGCCTGCGATTTGCGCAACTGCTAATACGTCACCTTTCCCAATTTCATTATGAGAGATTTTATCGTAAATTTCTTTCGTAACGACAATGCTAGAGCACGCAATTGCTGTTCGAACGGTTGCTTTTTTGTCGCTTATATCAACCATTTTTGCGCGTCCTTGGTCATTAAAATGTGTAAATGAAGACATGGAATTCCTCCTTGAAGTAATTTCTATTGAATACATAAAGTTTAATCGAGATAAAAAAAATTGCAAATATGAGGTGAGAAACGATGGTAGAAAAACGAATTCCAATTCAAGTTGCTGAGGCAGTAGAACGGGTAATGAAATATGCGAAACATGGTGAAGTAGAAGAAATTTCTATTACGGAAAGTTACGGGAGAATTCTCGGGGAAGATGTTGTCTCAGATCATGACGTTCCTCATTTTGATCGTTCCCCTTACGACGGTTTCGCCATTCGAGCAGAAGATACGAAAGGAGCAACCCAAGAGAATCCAATTGAATTTGAAGTAATAGGAGAAATCGGGGCGGGTTCTGTTTTTTTAGAAGAAGTAGGAGCTTTTAAGGCGATTCGCATTATGACAGGAGCAGCTATTCCAGAAGAATGTAATGCAGTCGTAATGCTCGAGCTGACAGAAGGGTTTGAGAAGAACGGGAAAACATATATGAAGTTAAAACGCCCTTTTAATAACGGTGACAATGTGTCGTTTAAAGGAGAAGACATAAAACAAAATCAAGTTCTCGTTAAGAAAGGTGTTGCAATTAACCCAGGGATTGCAGCCTTACTAGCAACGTTTGGATATAGCACTGTGAAAGTTGTAAAACAGCCTGTTGTCGGTATTGTAACGACAGGAAGTGAATTATTAGAAGTACATGAGCCTTTAGAACCGGGGAAAATTAGAAATAGTAACTCGTATATGATCGCAGCTCAAATTATGAAAGCTGGCGGGAAAGTTCGTTATTATGGTCAACTCGCGGATGAGTTAGATGCATGTTTTACAGCTGTTCAATCAGCGGTGGATGAGGTCGACATTTTAATTACAACAGGCGGTGTATCAGTAGGAGATTATGACTACTTACCAGCTATTTATGAAAGGTTACAGGCGAATGTACTCTTTAATAAGATAGCGATGAGACCGGGAAGTGTAACGACAGTAGCTGAAGTTGATGGAAAGTTACTCTTCGGTTTATCAGGAAATCCGTCTGCTTGTTATGTAGGCTTTGAATTATTTGTGCATCCAATTATAAAAACATATTTGTATGCGAAGGAACCTCACGTATATAGAGCGGATGCTATTTTACAAAAAGATTTTCCGAAGCCAAATCCATTTACTCGTTTCGTAAGAGCGAACGTAACAATTGTGGACGGGGCGTTACAAGCGATGCCGGTTGGTTTAGATAAATCGAGTGCGGTATCTTCACTTGCAGATGCGAATGCTTTTATCGTGTTACCTGGAGGAACGAGAGGATTTGAGACCGGAATGAAAGTATCCGTATTATTGTTAGAGCACTCTGAGGGATGTGATTGGCCATGGGCAAAGCCCCTTCAATCTTACAAATAGTAGGATATCAAAATAGCGGAAAAACGACACTTGTAAAGAAAATTGTGCATGTGTTAGCTGAAAGTGAAATGAAAGTTGCTACAATTAAACATCACGGGCACGGAGGTTTTCCAGAAGTAGCGCAAAAAGATAGCGAAAGACACCGTAAAGCTGGTGCTGTCGTAAGTAGTGTAGAAGGTGCTGGATTGCTTTCACTTTCTTCACTAAGAAAGAAATGGTCCTTGCAAGAAATTATTCGCTTATATGAGTTTTTTGAAGTGGATACAATTTTAATAGAGGGCTATAAAAAAGAGAACTACCCGAAAGTAGTGTTACTTCGTTCTGCGGAAGACGTTGAACTTTTACATAAAGTAGAAAATATAGTGGCGATTATTACGTGGTATGATGTCCCGGCAAATATACGAGAAGAATATAAAGTATTTCATATAACAGAAGAAGAGTTGTACATAGACTGGTTTTTACAAACGGTTAGGAGTGCGAAATGACAAATACATATTATGAAGTAATTGATACAGAAATCTCGATTGAAGAGGTAACGAAGAAAGTGATTCGACGTGAATGCGGTGCTGTTACAACATTTATTGGAACGGTTAGAGAGTTTACGAAAGGGCGTCGTACATTATACTTAGAGTATGTTGCTTATAAGACGATGGCAGAAAAGATGCTAGAGAAAATTGGTCTGGAAGTGAAAGAGAAATGGCCGGGTACATATGTTGCGATTACACATCGCATCGGTACGTTGCAAATTTCTGATATAGCGGTTGTTGTTGCTGTTTCAACACCACACCGTAAAGCGGCTTATGAAGCAAATGAATATATTATGGAACGCATAAAACAAATTGTTCCGATTTGGAAAAAGGAGTTTTGGGAAGATGGTGACTCATGGATTGGTGATCAATTAGAAAAAACACCATATCCGGCGGGAGAGCCTGGGAAGGAGCTATAAGTATGATTCGAGTATTGTTATTTGCGCACTTGCAAGAAGAGGCAGGAACAAGTGAATTACAAATAGAGGAAGAAAATATTACGGTTGCAGAGTTAAAAGATGTTGTTGCGAAAGAATATAATGTACCAGTTTCAGAGCCAATTATGGTTGCGATTAATGAAGAATACGCAAATGAAGATGACAGGGTCCAAGATGGTGATGTGGTTGCACTTATACCACCAGTGAGTGGTGGTTAATATTGGATTCATTAAAACGACTTTCCTAAGTAGGGGAAGTCGTTTTTTTTATGGCGTTTTTGAGAACACTAACTTATAGGATAAGGAGGACGTTATGAAAAAAATATGTGTAATTATTACAGCGATATGTTCTATCTTTTTCTCTTCTCCAAGCGATTCTTTCGCGAAAGAATCAAGAGAACAGCTTTTAGAGAGTGCGTTATTGAATAGGTACTATTCGGTTATTAGACAAGTGACAGAAGATCAATATGAATGTGATGCAGTTATAAATATAAAGCGTCTCGGCAGGAAAGATGAATTTGTTCCTAGATTTGAAGTGACGCTACAATTTCTTACATTTCAAGGGGCACATAATCCGCCAAATGACAAAGTTACACTTACTTTGGAGGATTATTTAGATCATATAAAGGTAAAAAATGTGGAGCGAGAAAAAAATGTTTCTAATGATGTTGTAGAAAAGATTTGTGCTCGCAAAAAAGAAAAAATGAAAGCTCATTCTAATGATTGAGAGCGGTAACTTATTCCGCTATTTGCGGGGTGATTAAAGTTTCAATTTATGACATTTTACAGAGAAAGGTAATGGGCGATGGATATATTTTTAGCAATTTTACCAGCTATATTTTGGGGGAGTATTGTGTTATTTAACGTAAAACTGGGCGGGGGACCGTATAGTCAAACGCTTGGAACAACGTTTGGAGCACTTATTTTCTCAATTGTTGTTTATATTTTTATGAAGCCAGTATTAACACCTACCGTGATTGGGGTTGGAGTTGTGTCAGGTTTATTTTGGGCGCT
The DNA here is from genome assembly GCF_052044835.1 of Bacillus sp. 22475. Lineage (NCBI taxonomy): Bacteria > Bacillati > Bacillota > Bacilli > Caryophanales > Bacillaceae > Bacillus > Bacillus sp. 22475. Next base: position 120,933 of record NZ_JBQENW010000006.1, read on the forward strand.
TGGTCAGGCGAATCAATTGAAAAGTATTGATTTAATGGGCGTTTCGAGGACGATGCCAATTTCAACAGGACTTCAATTAGTTGCGACGACTTTATTTGGCGTTATCGTATTTCATGAATGGTCCACGACAATATCGGTCGTCCTTGGGATTTTAGCGCTCGTTTGTATTATTGTCGGTGTTATTTTAACATCACTTCAAAGTGAAGAAGAAAAGAATGCAGAGCAAGCAGCAAATTTTAAAAGAGGTATCATAATTTTATTAATTTCAACAGTCGGTTATTTAGTTTACGTAGTAGTGATTAGGTTATTTAATGTAGATGGTTGGTCGGCTTTATTACCACAAGCAGTTGGTATGGTATTAGGGGGTATTTTACTTACATTTAAGCATCATCCATTTAATAAATATGCGATACGAAATATTATTCCAGGGTTAATTTGGGCAGCTGGAAATATGTTTTTATTCATTTCACAACCGCGTGTCGGAGTCGCAACAAGTTTCTCGCTATCGCAAATGGGAATTATTATTTCAACGCTTGGTGGGATTCTTATATTAGGTGAAAAGAAAACGAAACGCCAATTAACGGGTATCGTTGTCGGTATCGTTTTTATTATCGCAGCCGGAATTATGTTAGGTATAGCCAAAAGTTAAAGGAGGTATAGAAATGTATAGTGATTTAGCAGGGAAAGTTGTCGTTATTACAGGATCAGCAACTGGTCTCGGAAAAGCGATGGGAGTGAGGTTTGCTAAGGAAAAAGCGAAAGTGGTTATTAATTATCGCTCACGAGAATCAGAAGCAAATGATGTGTTAGAAGAAATTAAAAAGGTAGGCGGAGAAGCGATTGCTGTAAAAGGTGATGTAACCGTCGAATCAGATGTTGTGAATCTCATTCAATCTGCTGTGAAAGAATTTGGTACGCTCGACGTTATGATTAATAATGCAGGGATAGAAAATGCAGTACCATCGCATGAAATGCCACTTGAAGATTGGAATAAAGTAATCAATACAAATTTAACAGGTGCTTTCTTAGGAAGTAGAGAAGCGATTAAATATTTTGTAGAACATGACATTAAAGGGTCTGTCATTAATATGTCTAGTGTTCATGAGAAAATTCCGTGGCCACTATTTGTGCACTATGCAGCGAGTAAGGGTGGCATTAAACTGATGACAGAAACGTTAGCGCTAGAATATGCGCCAAAAGGTATTCGAGTAAATAATATAGGACCAGGTGCAATTAATACGCCGATCAATGCAGAAAAATTTGCTGATCCTAAAAAACGTGCTGACGTAGAAAGTATGATACCGATGGGCTACATTGGAAAACCAGAAGAAATTGCAGCAGTAGCAACTTGGCTTGCTTCTTCAGAGGCGAGTTATGTAACGGGAATTACGCTATTTGCAGATGGTGGAATGACGTTATATCCATCGTTTCAAGCTGGGCGTGGGTAATATAAAAGGACGAAGAGATAAAACTCTTCGTCCTTTTTTTACAAAAAAAATAGCGGCCAGCTATTTTAAATTTAGTGATTAATTGTATCTTGAAGAAATTCTGTTGCTTGATGTTCAGTAACATTTTGTACGAGCGCGACTTCGCTGATCATCATTTTTCGTGCATTATCTAGCATTTGTTTTTCGCTCGCATTTAATGCTCTCTCTTTATTACGGCGAAGTAAATCCCGAACAACTTCTGCGCTATCTTGTAAATTGCCGTTTTTCATTTTTTCCATATTCATTGTATATCTTTGTTTCCATGAGAGTGATGGGTCTGACTCCCCGTTTTGAAATTCAAGAAGTATATCATCTAACGTACCTCGATCAACGATATAACGAATACCCGATTTTTTTAATTGATTCATCGGAAGCATTACTTGCATATCTTTACTAATGATGCGTATCACACAATATTGACGTGAAGTACCTAATATTTCTTTCTCTTCAATTGCTTCAATGATTCCTGCACCGTGCATTGGATAAACGATTTTATCACCAATTTGAAACAAATCATCCACCTCCATATGTGGTAACCACTTTTAATGATAGCATACGTATGTAAAAATGTCAAATTTTATATAATAACATAATATTTATATTCGAGTCAATAAGATGAAGTGCTTTTTTATGTTTTTTTGGGGGACCTTATTTATAGTGATTTTTTTAGAAAAATAGTACAGGTGAAGAAAGAAGGCATATCCACTTATTTTTAAGCATAAAATGTAAAAGCGCTAATACAATATACCTAAATCCGTTCTTTGCAAAGGAGGGAGAGAAGGTGGGGCGCACAATAAAAATTGATATTACAAATAAAGTTGTAGCTAAATTTAGACCAAATTATTTGGAATTATATACGAGTAAATTTATGATAGGTAAGTTTTATGTCTATACTGAAGATAAAGAATATGTGTTAGAAGACGGATATATATATGAGAATGGAAAGTTTTATCGCATCATAGATACGCACCGTGGCAATAATCAAGCGGCGGAGGGCTGCGATCTAGGACGGTGTTAACATGATTCGTGTGAAAGTGTTTGATGAAAGTCACGAAAAAGACTTAGAAGATGCTGTAAATGTTTTTTTGAAAAAGATTGATGATAGCAACTTTGTAGATATTAAATATCAAGTTGGTGTTTCCATTAACGACGATGAAAACCAAATTTATTGTTTTTCAGCAATGATCGTTTATAAAGCATAAAAAAGAGCTGGGTGAGCCAGCTCTTTTTTATGCTTTATGTTGGGACAACATGTGTCGGTAATACGTTCATAATAGATTGGGGTGTGCCTAATTTCTTTGTCGTTAAAAGAGGCTCCCCTGTTTCGTGATTTTGGGCATCTTTACACATACCAAGGTGATAACGATCACCTAAAAATGGATCAATATAAAAACCATTTTTGAATACTTTATCATTTGGATGTTTTTCATGATGAATATCAGAGCAGTTAATGCAATAGAACATAGCTTTCATCCCCTTTTTATTTTTGTTTGAAAAGAGTGAGTCGGTAGTCATTTCGCTCCTAAGGAAATGTTGAGGAGAAGAGAAATAACTACCTACTCAAATGGTGGGCATATTCCTTCTGATTTGTCATATCTCGCGTATTGTCCCTGAGGGAAGGAGGAGAGACGAAGTACGCATGATATAAGTAAGGCGTTTCTTTCAATATGAATGATGGAGTTTCATGTTGAGAGAAGTTTTTATTTTGTATTGCCTTTGTGAGTATATTATGAGGAAATGCTAAGAGGGTGTTTGTCCTGTTGAAAAAATGTTGAGAATTTCTCAACAGTAAAAGAATTAGCGTTGACATGAAACCAAAAGGTGTTATATTATCGAGGTGAAACCAAAAGGTGTTATGTTATAACGCCGAGTAAAGGAGAATGAAAATGGAACAACAAAATACATTAAATGATATTAAACAAACAATTGTTTTTAACGCGTCTATTCAAAAGGTATGGAGTGTAGTATCAACTGCAGAAGGGATTGCGTCATGGTTTATGCCAAATGATTTTGTATTAGAGGTAGGACATGAATTTCATGTGCAATCGCCATTTGGGCCATCACCATGTAAAGTGTTAGAAATTGATGAGCCAAACCATTTATCTTTCTCATGGGATACAGATGGCTGGGTTGTTTCATTTAATTTGAAAGACTTAGGAGATAACAAAACAGAATTTACGTTAATTCACGGCGGCTGGAAACATCCTGATGAAATTCTTCCGAAAGCGAATGCGAAGAGCTCTATTATTCGCGATAGAATGAGCGGTGGTTGGGTAGCGATTGTAAATGAAAAACTGAAAAAGGTTGTCGAAGGCTAAGTGTCCTCGTCAGCAGCGAAATATGATGTATTTCAAGCAATTGCTGATCCAACCCGCCGAGAAGTAATACGGTTATTAAGTGACAAAGAGTTACCGATTTCCAAAATAACGGATCATTTTCCGATGAGTCGTACTGCGGTTGTAAAGCACCTTCATATTCTTTCGGAAGCGAATTTAGTAAGTGGAAGAAAAAGCGGAAGAGAGAAGATATATCGTTTGCATCCAGAACCATTAGAAGAATTACAACAGTGGCTCTCGTATTATGAACGTTTTTGGGATAATAAATTATCCATGCTGAAACATATTGTGGAGAATGAAGAATAAAAAGGATGACCAAAATGGTCATCCTTTTTATTGTTGCTCACTTGTTTGTGTAGCTGGCTTTAATAAAAGCCAAGCAATAATTAATGTAAATACTGCTAATACGAAAGTGCTCATATAAATGACGTGTACGCTTGATGCTAATGCGGATTGTGATTCGGTTACTACGTTTGCTGTAGTACCGCCGTGTCCGCCAGATACAAGATCAAGATTTTTAATACCACGTGCGTGAATCATCGTATTAAAGATTGTACCGAATATTGCAGCACCTAACGTTTGACTAAATGTATTAATAAATGTATTTAAACCAACAGCTGTTCCGCGTGTATGAGCTGGTACGGCTGCTTGAATTGTTACCATGTAAATCGGTGTCACAAGCCCCATTCCTAAGCCGAATAATCCGACTGCTATATAAATGAGGAACGATGGTGAATTGGTTGATAGTGTAAATAATAAGAACGTAGCGACTGATAAAATGCTAGCTCCAAGTAAAATGATTTGTTTCGTTTTTAATTTGCCTACTAAGTTACCAGAGAAAATAGCGCCAAATGTCCACATAACAGGGATTGGCATTAAAATAAGTCCAGCTTCTGTTGCATTTTTCCCTAATACACCTTGACTCCAAATTGGAAGGTACATTGTAATACTAATAATCATTGCGCCAGCAATAAGAGTTAATATATTTATCGTAGATAATGTACGGTTAGAGAAAAGTGCTAGCGGAATTAATGGTTCCGGAGATTTTTTCTCGATGAACAAGAAAATAATGAATGAAATAGCGGCAAAGATTAATAGGCCGATAATTGTCATGTCTCCCCAGTTTTGCTTACTGCTACCTGTTAATAATGCATATAGTAGAGCGATTGTACTTAATGAAAAAACTGTTGCACCAAGATAATCGATATGATGTTTAGCAGGTTTAATAGATTCTTTGTAGTAAATTACAATCATTAAGCAAGCGATAATTCCGAATGGGACGTTTAAGAAGAAAATATAACGCCAAGAAAGAGAATCAACTAAAAATCCACCTACTAACGGTCCGATAACACCGGATACACCCCAAACGGCACTCATCCAACCTTGTGCTTTCGCGCGGTCTTTCGCTTCGCTATATAAGTCTCCAATAATCGTCATTGTGATTGGCATAACAGCACCAGCACCGATACCTTGAAGCGCGCGGAAGAAAATTAATTGTTCCATCGATGTAACGACTCCGCAAAGTGCAGAACCGACTAAAAAGATTGTAGCCCCGATCAGTAAAACCTTTTTACGACCAAATAAATCAGCGAGCTTTCCGTATATTGGAGTCGAAACAGCTGTTGCAAGCATATAAATTGCATATACCCAACTAACAAGTTCGACGCCTGACAAATCACTCGTTATACGAGGGATTGCTGTACTAACAATCGTTCCTTCTACCGCAGAAAGAAACGTCATTAACATTAAAGACATCATGACTTTTTTTCTCATTTGTTTTCCCCTTACCCTTTTTAAATATTCAACAATATAAAATATAAAGGTACTAAGGTATATAAAGCAACAAAAAAGCAATGGAAAGTTACATGGAGCAGATGTTTGTTGCTTCTTGTCGGTAAGTCGATATAATTACAGAATCGCTGATATATCTGTGGAATCACCGATAATAATTTCATGTACCTATAAAAAAAGAAACAGGAATCCCTGTTTCTTTTTTTAATATTGCATTTTCGCGTTTTCTCCAGCTGTCGTTCCAGCGATTCTACCAGTAACAAGGGCTGATGTAATATTATAGCCACCAGTATAACCGTGAATATCAAGAACTTCGCCGCAGAAATATAAGCCGTTCGTGAATTTAGAAGACATTTCTTTCGGATTAATTTCTTTCACGGATACACCTCCGCCGGTAACGAATGCTTTTTCAATTGACTGCGTACCATTTACATTCACAGTAAACTCTTTAAAGTCTTTCACAAGTGCACGAATCTTTTCATGAGAAACTTGTCCAGCTTGTTCACTACCGTCAATTTCGTTTTTTTCTAATAAGAATAGGAAGTAACGTTCAGGGACATAACCTTTTAAAACGTTTTTAATTCCTTTTTTCGGATCTTCTTTCATTTGTTTCAGCATGCGCTGAAATAGTTGTTCACTATTTTCATCTGGCAATGCATCAATACTCATTTGTATTGTATTGGTTTTAAACTTTTTCAGTGCTTTCACGACGAATTGACTACAGCGAAGAGCAGCAGGACCAGATAGGCCGAAATGAGTGAAGAGCATATCCATTTTGTGAGAAATGATAGCTTTTCCTTTCGGGTTTAATACGCTTAAGTTTATATCACGTAAAGCAAGACCTTGTAATGAGCGATCACGTATAAACGGCTCGTTTGACAGGATAGGTACTTCTGTTGGGAATAATTCTGTAATTGTATGACCTGCTTTTTCAGCCCAAGCGTATCCGTCTCCAGTGGAACCAGTTTGAGGAACGGATTTTCCGCCAACAGCGATAACGACGTGATTTGTTTCTAACACTTCGCCTGTTTGCAGTACAACTGCTTTCGTTTGACCATTTTCATATTCAATCGTTTCAACAGGCGTATTTGTACGGATTTTTACACCTAAGTTTTTTAATCGTGTTAAAAGTGCGTCTACAACAGATTGCGCTTTGTTTGACACAGGGAACATGCGACCGTGGTCTTCTTCTTTCAATTTAACACCAAGATTTTCGAAGAATGTAATAATATCTTCATTATTAAAAATAGAAAAAGCGCTGTATAAGAAGCGACCGTTTCCTGGTATATGTTTAACAATTTCATCAAGTGGTAGACGGTTCGTTACGTTACAGCGCCCGCCACCAGAAATTGCAAGTTTACGCCCAAGTTTATTTCCTTTATCAAGAAGCAAGACATTTGCGCCTTCTTCTGCAGCACCAATTGCAGCCATTAGCCCAGAAGGACCGCCGCCGATGACAATAACATCATAATGCATAATATATCGACCTCATTTTCTACATTTCCTGCCTAAAAGAATAGCATGTTTTCCCTTAAAAGAAAAATAGAGTGAAGTACTGCTTAATGAGAGAATTGTGGTACAATACAAAAGTTAGAGTTCAGCACTATCCTGCTATTTGTAGGCGATAAGACTAAAACCTCAAGATTTAGGAGAAGTAAATAGGGAGTCTGTTAGCCTGTAAATGCTCGAATGGTTCAACTAATAAGGAGTAGGAGAGAAGTCTCCAACTAATTATAGTTTCACTTTATGTAGATGTAGGAGGATTTTTGTATGTCCGATTCGAAATTTCTGCGCGGAACGCTTATTGTTACGCTAGGGACATTTTTAGTAAAGTTCTTAGGCATGATTTACGTCTTTCCGTTTCATGCATTAGTAGGCACAGAAGGCGGAACGCTCTATACATATGGATACATTCCATATACGATCTTTTTAAGTATCGCAACGGCAGGTGTGCCGCTTGCTGTTTCAAAATTTGTTTCCAAATATAATGCGCTTGGCGATTATAAAACGAGCCGGAGAATGTTCCGCTCGGGAATGGTTATGATGATAGTAACAGGAGTTCTTTCGTTCCTAGTACTGTACATGACGGCGCCACTGTTTGCAGAAGCGATGCTTGGTAAACAAAGTATACACAATAATGTAGGAGAAGTTACGACGATCATTCGTCTTGTAAGTTTTGCACTTATTGTTGTACCAGCAGCGAGTTTAATTCGTGGTTATTTCCAAGGTCACCAGTCTATGGGACCAACTACCGTTTCACAAATTATTGAACAAATTATTCGTATCGTCTTTTTATTAGCTGGTAGTTTTATCGTTATTAAAGTACTTGGCGGTACAGTTGCAACAGCAGTTGGCGTAGCGACATTTGCTGCGTTCGTTTCAGCGGTTGGAGCACTCGGTGTGTTAATTTGGTACTGGTTAAAACGTAAAAAATATTTGGATCAATATTTAATTGAACAAACTGTACCAGAATCAACAGTAAGTACTGTTCAATTGTTTAAAGAGTTATTCGCATATGCAATTCCTTACGTTGTAATTGGGTTAACAATTCCTTTATATCAACAAATTGATACATTGACATTTAACTCAATTATGCAGGCGATTGGTCAAGGTGATATCGCAGAGCGAGCGCTTGGTATTTTCACAATGTGGACGCATAAGTTAATTATGATTCCTGTATCACTGGCAACAGCGTTTAGTTTAACGCTTGTACCAGCAATTACAAAATCATTTACTGAAAAACAATACCGCTATTTGAAATTACAAATTACACAAACATTCCAAGCAAATATGTTTTTAACATTGCCAGCAGTTATCGGTATTTCAACACTTGCATATCCAATTTACACTGCTTTCTATGACTCAGATCCATTAGGTGGACAAGTATTAATGTGGTATGCACCAGTTGCATTGTTATTTGCTTTATTTACAGTAACAGCGGCAATTCTTCAAGGGATTAATCAGCAAAAGCATGCGATTGTCGCGCTTATTATGGGTGTTATTTTGAAATTTGTATGTAACGTAATCTTTATTCGTTATTTCGGTACAGTAGGAGCAATTCTAGCGACCGCAGTTGGTTTCTTAGCTTCTGTTTGGTATACAAATCGACAAATTAAAAAATACGCACACTATTCATTCGGTGTTGTATATAAAAGAACATTCCAAATTGCAGTACTGACACTTATAATGGTCGTTGCTGTAAAACTATCACAATGGCTTCTATCCTTCATGATTTCGCCTGATGGCCGTATTGGTGCTCTTATAACAGTTGCGATTTGTGCAGGTATTGGTGGTCTTGTTTACGGATTGTTAGCAATTCGCACAGGAGTACTTGAAAGAGTATTTGGCGGAGAAGCATTAGATAAAATTCAACGTAAACTTGGTAGTAGATTTAAAATAAAGTTGAAATCAAGAGGGGCGTAATTACGTCCCCTTTTCTATGATAAATAAAGAAGGTGAAAAACGTGAGATTAGATAAATTATTAGCGAATATGGGATATGGAAGTAGAAAAGAAGTAAAGAAATTATTGAAAGATGGCGTTGTGAAAATTGATGGAACGCCAGTAAAAGATGCGAAAGTTCATGTAAATGTAGAAGAGCAAGAAGTTATGATTCACGGTGAAGTTGTGGAATACAAAGAGTTTGTTTACTTAATGATGCATAAACCACAAGGTGTTATTTCAGCGACGGAAGATGATAATCATGAAACAGTAATAGATTTATTAGAATTAGAAGATGCAATCTTTGATCCGTTCCCAGTTGGACGACTTGATATCGATACGGAGGGTTTCTTATTGATAACAAATGATGGGAAGTTATCACATCAATTATTATCTCCGAAAAAGCATGTGCCGAAAAAATATTATGCACACGTTGCAGGAGTAGTAACAGAAGAGGATGTAAAAGAGTTTGCTAAAGGTGTTATTTTAGACGATGGCTATGAAACAAAGCCAGGTGCGCTTACAATATTGAAAAGCGATGATATTTCTGAAATTGAGCTTGTGATTACGGAAGGAAAATTCCATCAAGTGAAGCGTATGTTTGAAGCGGTAGGGAAAAAAGTAGTCTACCTAAAAAGAACGGAGATGGGTCCGTTAGTATTAGATGAAGAACTAGAACTTGGACAATACCGAGAGCTAACAGATGAAGAAGTAGAAATGTTAAGAACATATCAAGTAGATACTGAAAAGTAGTACCTTTATAGGTGCAGAAAAAACCCCTTTCTAATAGTTAGAAAGGGGTATGTATTTATTTACATACAATTATTTTTCGTTATGAGGTCATTCTCACTTTCTTTCCTGTTGTTGTCCACTTACCGCGGCAAGGGCTATACACGAGTTCATTAAACTGCAACACATTTAGATCACGTTGTATCGTTCGCGGTGTGATCCCGAACTCATCTACAAGGTCTTTCGTCGTTACCGTTCCGTTTTCATTGATGTACATATAAATTGATTTAATGCGTGTTAGCATACGAGTAGTTGTAGGTTTCAAGAGAAAACCACTCCTCTACTAGTTTTTTTGACCCCATTCAGGAAAGAAGGTCGTTACTACCATTGTACTCTACATGATAAAATTCATGCTTTAATCTACTTAAATTTTACAAAAGTTTAACAAATATTCATATAGAAAAATATTGGTAGTTGACATTGTATATATGGTCAGTCAACTAACTCATAAAATTCTACGTAAAACGCCAAATTCCTGCAAATTTTTTTAAAAAAATAATAGAAAAACTAATAAGAAATGTCTGAAATATTACAATTGTTCGGTATTTAGTTTTCGTGTATGGCATAAGGGATTTCGGTTTGCTATGATGAAAGAGATAATATAGTGAAGGATGGATGCGTGATGTCAGCGATTAATTGGACTGAAGAAGTTGCAAAACGAAAAGATGATTTAATTCGTGATACACAACAATTTTTACAAATTAAAAGTGTATGGGAAGAAGAATCGGCGAAAGAAGGCGCACCATTCGGTGAAGGTGTAGAAAAAGCGCTATCTTTCATGTTACATAAAGGAGAAGCTGAAGGTTTTGCTTCTAAAAATTTAGAAGGATATGCAGGTCATCTTGAAATGGGACAAGGAGAAGAGTTAGTAGGTATTCTTTGTCACGTTGATGTTGTACCAGAAGGAGATGGCTGGACGACTCCTGCGTATAGTGCGGATATTCGCGACGGAAAGATTTTTGCACGTGGTGCAATTGACGATAAAGGCCCAACGATGGCAGCATATTATGCGATGAAAATTGTGAAAGAATTAGGCTTACCTCTTTCAAAACGTGTTCGTATGATTATAGGAACAGATGAGGAAAGCAATTGGAAATGTGTAGATCACTACTTTAAAAACGAAGAAATGCCAACAATCGGTTTTGCACCAGATGCAGACTTTCCAATTATTAATGCAGAAAAAGGAATTTCTGATATACAAGTTGTGCAAAATGATAGTGAAGAGAAAAAAGGTACATATGAACTTGTTTCATTTGATTCAGGGCGCCGTTTAAATATGGTTCCTGATTTTGCAGAAGCGGTTATTACAGGAGAAGATGTAAATGCACTTACAGTAGCATATGAAGAGTATTTACAAACTGCTAAAAAAATAGGGAAATCGACTATAGAAGGCAATACAGTGACGTTGCAAATAGAAGGAATTTCAGCGCACGGATCTACTCCTGAAAAAGGAGAAAATGCAGGTTTATTATTAGCAAACTTCTTAACTACAGTTTCACTTGATGGAAAAGCAACTGCATTTGCGACATTTGCAACAGAAACATTTACTGGTGATATTTTTGGTGAAAAAGCTACTATTGCTTATAAAGATGAAATTAGCGGTCCATTAACAGTGAATGTTGGTCGCCTTTCTTATACGAAAGAGAATGGTGGTAATTTAGGATTAAACGTACGTTACCCAGTTACGACTAACTTTGAAGAAATGATTGCAAAGTTAAAAGAATATGTAGGTACGTATGGATTTGAAGTAGCAGACTATTCTAACTCTCGTCCGCATCACGTTGATAAAGATCACGAGTTAATTCGTACGTTGCAACGTGTATATGAGGAACAAACAGGTGAAAAAGCTGAATTGTTAGCAATCGGCGGAGGTACTTATGCTCGCTCATTAAAAGCTGGTGTGGCATTTGGACCGCTATTCCCTGGAAAAGAAGAACTTGCGCATCAAAAAGATGAGTATATTGAAATTGAAGACTTATTAAAAGCAACAGCAATTTATGCGCAAGCAATTCATGAATTAGCGAAGTAATGGATATATAAATAATGACCGCTCTCTATTTTGGAGAGCGGCTTCTTTTTACCTGAATGAGATAAGAAAGAAAAGCAACAATAGAAAGAAGGAGAAGATGTACATGGATAGGCATTATTTTGTCGCAATTACGTTACCAAATCATATAAAAGAAGTGCTGTCTAACTATAAAGAGGATACGAATGAGGAATTACCATTTCGCTCGTGGGTACATAAGGAAGATTATCATATTACCCTTTCCTTTTTAGGAGGTGCGACAGAAGAACAGTTAAAAGGGATAAAGAATGGATTACAAACACTTACAAAAACAAAAGAACTATCGTTCACGTTACAAGGTTTTTCAACGTTTGGTAGAGAAGATCAGCCCCGTATTTTTTGGGCGAAGGTAAGTGAGAATTACGATTTGTTTCAGTTGCAAAAGCAAGTACATATCATTTGTGAAGAAAATGGATTTTCTCTAGAAACACGCCCGTATCATCCGCATATTACTGTTGCTCGTAAATGGATAGGAGAAGAAAAGTTTCATTTAGAAAGTATAAAAGAAGTACCTGAAATATCATTTCAAGCAGATACAATTACTTTATACGAATCCCACGTGAAAGAAACCCCGAAGTATAAATCGATTGCTGAAATAAAATTACAAAAATAGAATGGTGAAAACGTTTTTTATGCAGGTGAATATACTATAGAGAAGAATGGAGTTACTGTATAGAGTCTTGTTGATAAGAAAAGCCTTATCATTTGCAGCTCATTTTATCTCGCTCATTAAAGTTTCACTTTATTTTAACTTTGAGAATGATGGTGATTTTTTTATGTTGAAAGTAAAACGTCCATTTGATGCCTATTTAGATGAAATGAATAAAATTACAATTTTGCTCCCACATGCGTATGGAACAAGTCGGACATTTCGTTTGCAAGAAGGAAGTAATGTGAAAGATTTACCGATTGCTCATACGATTGCGCTTCCAGATGCAACGAAGTATGAGTGCTTTATAGAAGAGCCGCTAGATGTGGGAAAGTATTATACAGTACGAGATGAACGGAATGAAGAAACGGATTTACAAATAGGTGCTGTTATTCGAACAACAATTTTCGATGAAAAGTATTATTACGAAGGTACAGATTTAGGTGCTGTGTATCAAAAAGAAGAAACGACATTTAAAGTATGGGCCCCAACTGCAAGGCTTGCGAAAGTAAGAATTTATAAGAGCGATAAAGAATATGCCGATCATGAAATGTACAGGGGAGAAAACGGAGTTTGGATTCAAACATTACAAGGTGATTTAGACGGAGCACGCTATACATTTCTTGTTTGTATTAATTTAATATGGAACGAAGCTGTAGATCCTTATGCAAAGTCGGTGACGGTAAACGGAAAACACGGTGTTGTTATCGATTTAGAAAAAACGAATGTAACAAGACGAGAAGGATTACCACCATTACAATCAATGACAGATGCCATATTGTATGAACTGCATATTCGTGATGCGACTATACATCAAAATAGTGGAGTGAGTCAAAAGGGAACATATAAAGGATTGATGGAAGAGGGAACAACAGGACGGAACGGGACGTTAACAGGGTTGTCTCATATAAAAGATTTAGGTGTTACACATGTTGAACTATTACCTTTATATTGTTTCGGTGGTGTAGATGAGGCGAATTCTTCGTCCGCCTATAATTGGGGGTATAATCCATTATATTACAATGCACCAACAGGATTTTATGCTACAAATCCCTCTGACCCGTATAACAGGATAGTAGAGTGTAAACAGTTGATCGAGACATTTCATGAGCATGGCATTAGGGTGATTATAGATGTTGTATATAATCATGTTTATGAAAGAGAGCTATCATCATTTGAGAAGCTTGTTCCAGGCTATTATTTTCGTCATGGTGAAGATGGTATGCCTTCTAATGGGACGGGAGTCGGAAATGATATAGCGTCTGAACGGAAAATGATGAGGAAATTCATTGTAGAGTCTATTTTATATTGGCTTACTGAATACAATGTCGATGGATTCCGATTCGACTTAATGGGAATTTTAGATGTTGATACAATGAATATGATAGAAAAAGAAGTGCGAAACATAAAACGAGATGCTTTGTTATTAGGAGAAGGATGGGATTTACAAACACCGCTTCCTCTTGAGGAAAAAGCAACGTTAAATAATGCGAAGAAAATGCCACATATCGCGCAGTTTAATGACCAATTTCGTGATGGGATAAAAGGGAGTACATTTCATATAAATAAGCGTGGTTTTGCATTTGGTGGGCATGTAGACTGTAATCATTTGCAGTATATTGCAGCAGGAAGTCTTTTAAGTATGAAAGAAACAGGGCTGTTTCTAGAGCCGGCGCAAAGCATTAACTATGTAGAATGTCATGATAATATGACGATGTGGGATAAACTAGTGCGCAGTAATGAAGAATCAGAAGCGATTTTGAAAAAACGTCACCTGCTAGCGAGCGCAATGGTTATTCTTTCACAAGGCATTCCTTTCTTACATGCAGGACAAGAGTTTTATCGTACGAAGAAAGGAAATGAAAATAGCTATAATGCAAATGATGAGATCAATCAATTAGATTGGGATCAAAAAGAGAAAGAAATAGAGACCGTTAACTATATAAAAGGTTTAATTGCGATTCGTAAAGAGCATGGGGCATTCCGATTACAAAACGCAGACCTTATAAAAAAACATATGACTTTTTTACAAACATCTACAGAAGTACTTGCATATCACCTAGAGCATGCAGAATCGTTTGGGCCGTGGAAAGAGATTGTCGTTTTATTTAATAGCGGTTTAGAAGCTAAAACTGTGCAACTTCCGAAAGAAGAAACGTGGCATGTGATAGTAAACGAAAAGCAAGCGAAAATAGAGCCAATTTCTTCATTTAGAGGAAAGGAACTTAGGTTGGCTCCAATTAGCACGTATATATTGACGATAATGTGACAAATCGCTACTTGACGATGAGAATGTAATAAATGTAGAATTGACAAAGGTGACGATTTTGATAAGTTGTCATTCTATGACAGGTTTTGTAAAATAAAATAGAGAATTTTTGGCTGAGGCTAATTTTTCTTTTCATTTACAGTAAAATATATGAATCCACAACATGTGTAGAAATGTTGCGGTTTTTCTTTTCATAACTATAAAAGATAAGGATTTGTTAACGGGTAATGAATATGGAATGGTTGGAACAATTATTAGGAAAAGAGTGGAGTCTTGTACCGGCTGGTGGAGTAACGGGCGATGCATATATTGCGCAAAACGGACAACAGAAGTTATTTTTAAAGCGGAATACATCGCCCTTTTTAGCGGTATTGTCAGCAGAAGGAATTGTTCCAAAATTACTTTGGACAAGAAGGGTAACGAACGGTGATGTAATTTCTGCTCAAAAATGGCTTCCGGGACAGAAGCTAGAGCCAGAGGATATGAAACTAGAACGTGTTGCGAAACTTTTGAAGAAAATTCACTCCTCTAAAGCGCTTGTACAGATGATTCAAAGACTTGGGAAGCAGCCGCTTCACGCACAAGAGTTATTACAACAACTGCAACTCGTTTTAAGAGGAGATATAAGGGATGATGAAACAATTCAGCAAGGTCTTCAATATTTAATGGGTTCACTAAAAGATATTGAATACAATGAATTCGTTGTATGCCATTGTGATGTAAACCATAACAACTGGCTATTGTCGAATGAAGATGAGTTGTTTTTAATTGATTGGGATGGAGCTGTAATTGCTGACCCAGCTCTAGACCTTGGTATGTTATTATATTGGTACATTCCGCGCCAGGAGTGGAGTGAGTGGCTCGGTTTTTATGATATTGAAATGGATGAATCGCTGCTTAGGCGCATGAGATGGTATGTGATAGCACAAACGATTTTGTCTATTCAATGGCATACAACAAAAAAACAGCAAGCAGAAGCTGAATATTGGCATCAATATTTACAGCAACTACTTGCTTCAGAATAATACTTAAGAAAAATTGTCCATTCCAGCAATCCACTGAGTAAGTTGTTCTTGATTATTGGAAATATGGTTGTCCAAATTAGAGGAAGATTTACCCGATTGACTATAAGAATATACATCGTTTAGCATTGTTTTAGCGTCACTACTTATATTATCGTTTGCGAGTAACGATTGAATGAGGCGCTCTAATTGCTCGCATTCTGAAACTGTCCCGCAGCAATCACTTTGGTGGTTGACTAAAATATCTTTCAGCACTTCTAATTGATGTTGTTGATTAATTGGCATGAACGGATCATCCTTTCGATTGTTTTTCTCTTCAAATGTAAGAGAAAAAGCTGTTTCGTCATGGAATGTTTAATGCTGTATGTAGTTTTTATCAAAATGGTACATCTTATACTTGAAAGAAACGGACCGAGTGCTCGTACGTACTTGGTTTTTTGTTTGGTAGATTGATTAAAAAAAGAAAGAAGGAATTATTCCTTTAAAATAGTTTTGTAAAGAGAGGGAGACATCTATGCGTTTAAGACATAAACCGTATGCAATGGATCGAATTAACGAGTATTCACATATCGTAATCGGAAACCCAGAGGAGCGAGCTGGTAACTGGAAAGAAGTATTTGGAAATGAACAACCAATTCATATTGAAGTAGGTACAGGTCGTGGCCGCTTTATGTATGATATGGCAAAAGCGAATCCACATATTAATTATATTGGAATTGAAAAATTCACAAGTGTTGTTGTAGATGCACTTGATAAATTAATTGAAGAAGAAGTGCCGAACTTAAAATTAATTAATAAAGATGCTGAAGATTTAACAGTTTTCTTTGCAAAAGGTGAGATTGATCGCGTTTATTTAAACTTCTCAGATCCATGGCCAAAGAAGCGTCATACGAAGCGTCGTTTAACGTATAAAACGTTTTTACGCAATTATGAAGAAGTGTTAGTAGAAGGCGGAGAAATTCATTTCAAAACAGATAACCAAGGTTTATTTGAATATTCTCTTATGAGTATGGCTGAGTATGGTATGTTACTAACTTACTTAAGCTTAGATCTTCATAACAGCGACTTTGAAGGTAACATCATGACTGAATACGAAGAGAAATTCTCTAGTAAAGGTCATCGTATTTACCGAGTTGAAGCAAAATATCGTACAGAGCCTATGCAGTAATGCATAGGTTTTTTATATCTAAAATAATCAGAATTTTATGTTAAGATTAATTGAAAGGGGGATGTGTAATGGAACAGTTACAAATTGGAGATATAAAAGTAACGTGGTTAAAAGGCGGAAATACACATTTAGATGGAGGGGCAATGTTTGGTGTTGTGCCGAAAGTACTTTGGTCACGTAAATATAAACATAATGACACAAATCATATTTACTTACGAACAGATCCGTTACTTTTACAAACGAAAGATGGAAATATACTTATTGATTCAGGAATAGGAAACGGTAAGTTGGATGAGAAGATGAAACGAAATCAAGGTGTAACAGAAGAATCATCGGTTTATGAATCGTTAGAAAAACAGGGATTAAAGCCTGAAGATATTCAATATGTTTTAATGACACACCTTCATTTTGATCATGCATCTGGCATAACAAAATGGGATGGGGATTACCTTGTACCAGCGTTTCCAAATGCGAAAGTTTACGTAAGTGAAACAGAGTGGAATGAAATGAGGAACCCAAATATTAGATCCCGTAATACATATTGGAAGGAAAATTGGGAACCGATTGTAGATCAAGTTGTTACGTTCCAGCAAGAAATAGAAATTACAGATGAAATTAAGATGGCGCATACGGGTGGTCATAGTGATGGACATGCAGTTATCGCTTTGGAGAGTCAAGGGGAAACGATGCTACATTTAGCAGATCTCTTGCCGACGCACGCGCATCAAAATGTATTATGGGTAATGGCATACGATGATTATCCGATGACCTCGATTGAAAATAAACAAAAGTGGATGAAGTATGGTGCTGACAAAGAGGCGTGGTTTACGTTTTATCATGACGCATATTATCGTGCTGTGAAGTGGAATGAGGAAGGGCATATCGTAGAAAAAATAGAACGGAAAACGAGTATAGAAGCATAAAAATAGGAGGTTGTTCCATCATATTTATTGGAGCAGCTTCTTTTTTATTATAGAATTTTGCCGGTAAGTCGATATATTTAAAAAATCGCTGATATAATTTGAGTTGCGCTGATATATTCGAAAAATCGCTGATATAATTTTAATCAATACCCGCAATTTCAAAAAAATAAGAGGTTCACCTAATGGGAACCCTCCGTTTTATGCTACTATAACCTCTAAAACAGTACCTGTTTTAGCATCAACTAAAAATTCAAATCGTTCTTGTATATCATCTAACATTGTTGTAAGACCGCCGCGATAAACTTCATATGCGACATCATATTTTTCAAATGTCTCTGGAACCATATGTACCCAAGAGCCAGTAATTTCACCTTTATGACTTAATGCTTGTTTCACCATTTTCAATGCTTTTTCTGAAGAAATATGGGATTGTTCTTGTACTTTGTTTGCAACGAGATAACCAGCTGCGAACCCAACGCCAAGACCTGCTACTAAACCTTTCCAGCTCATATATTCACCTCAATTCTATAAAATAAAAATAGTGTACCAATAATAATTATAAAGCAAATACAGCTAAAAAAGAAGAAACTAGAAACATTTCGAAAATTTCGTTACAATAAAAGAGGTATTCTACTAAGGTTTGAAAGAAGGGGACTTCGTGAATAAAGAGACATTACAATTATTTCGTACGTTAACAGAATTACAAGGTGCATCAGGTTTTGAACATGATGTACGCCGTTTTATGAAACAAGAATTAAGCAAATATGCGGATGAAATTGTACAAGACGGTTTAGGTAGCGTATTTGGTCTGAAAAAAGGGGACGAAACTGGCCCGCGTGTTCTTGTAGCAGGTCATATGGATGAAGTAGGTTTCATGGTTACGCAAATTACGAAAAACGGAATGCTTCGTTTTCAAACGTTAGGCGGCTGGTGGAGCCAAGTTTTATTAGCGCAGCGTGTACAAGTTATGACGAAGAATGGTCCTGTTATTGGGGTTGTTGGTTCTATTCCTCCTCATTTATTAAGTGACGCGCAACGTGCAAAACCGATGGATATAAAAAATATGTTAATTGATATAGGTGCAGATAGTTATGAAGATGCGATTGAAATTGGTGTAAAACCAGGACAACAAATCGTGCCGATTTGCCCATTCACACCGATGGCAAATGAGAAGAAAATTATGGCGAAAGCTTGGGACAACCGTTACGGATGTGGTCTTGCAATCGAATTGTTAAAAGAATTAAAAGATGAAACATTACCAAATACATTATATTCTGGTGCTACTGTACAAGAAGAAGTAGGTCTTCGCGGAGCGCAAACCGCTGCAAATATGATTCAACCAGACATTTTCTATGCGCTTGATGCAAGTCCAGCAAACGATGCATCTGGTGACAAAACGCAGTTCGGTCAATTAGGAAAAGGTGCTCTTCTTCGTATTTACGATCGCACGATGGTAACACATAGAGGAATGCGCGAATTCATTTTAGATACAGCAGAAACAAACAACATTCCGTACCAATACTTTATTTCACAAGGTGGTACAGATGCTGGCCGTGTACATACAAGTAACTCTGGTATCCCATCAGCAGTAATTGGTGTTTGTGCACGCTACATTCATACACATGCTTCAATTTTACATGTTGATGATTATGCAGCGGCGAAAGAATTAATTACGAAGCTTGTAAGAACAACAGATAAAACGACGTTAGAGACAATTAAGAATAACGCGTAGAGAAGAAGGGCGAAAAACCCTTCTTTTTTTAGATTGAATAGATGACCCATCCATGAGTGGGAGCGGTCAGTGCTTAATTGGTGTTCGAATGATGTATGAAGACCCCAAGTAGGAAGTGAGAGGAAGGCTGTTTTTGTTTTCGAAGACGGTAATGTTGCTAGAAAAACCCTTCTTTTTTAGGCTGAATAGATGACTTGGTGATATGTGGTAGTGGTTGATGCTTAATTCGTATCTGATGCGGATATTAGAATAGAATGATGAATTTTTATAGAGGTGAACGAAATGAAAGTAGTAGTTGGATCGAAGAATAAAACGAAGGTTGGCGCTGTGGAGAAGGTTTGGAAAGATGCTGAAATTACATCTCTTTCTGTTCCTTCAGGAGTAGCAAATCAGCCGTTTTCAGATGAAGAGACGATGCAAGGAGCGATTAATAGAGCGAAGCGAGCGCTAGAGGAAGGAGGAGCTCCAATTGGTATTGGGCTAGAAGGCGGCGTAATGAAAACGGAGCACGGTTTATTTATGTGTAACTGGGGCGCGCTAGCAACAAGTGATGGGAAAGTATTCGTGGCTGGAGGGGCACGTATTACGTTACCAGACGATTTTTTAGCACCTCTTGAAGATGGCAAGGAGTTAAGTGAAGTGATGGAAGAGTTTGTACATAGAAAAGACATTCGTAGTCACGAAGGAGCGATTGGTATTTTTACAGATGATTATGTCGACCGCACGGAATTATTTGTACACGTTGTTAAGTTACTTGTTGGGCAATATAAGTATGACAAAAAGCAAGCATAAACCTTGCACCATGCGTGATGTATGGTAGTATAAAAGAAAGATTATAACATGAAAACATGCACTCGTTAGAGGAGGAAATATAGATGAAGTCATTAGAAAGCATGGAGCAATTCCAACAATTAAAAAATGAAGAGAATGTAGTCTTTATGTTCTCAGCAGAATGGTGCCCAGACTGCCGTTTTGTAGACCCATTTATGCCAGAAGTAGAAGAGAAATATAGTGATTTCTCATTTTACTATGTAGATCGTGATGAGTTTATTGATCTATGTGTAAAATTAGACGTATTTGGCATTCCGAGCTTTGTAGCGTACAATAAGGGTGAAGAAACTGGTCGCTATGTAAACAAAGATCGTAAAACACAAGAACAAATCGAAGAGTTCATTGAAGGTTTAAAATAAGGCAATTTGCCAATTGAATTGTAAAACAACCTCTACCTTCGCGGGGGAGGTTATTTTTTTGGAAGGGAGGAAAAAGAGATGAAGATGACAAGTAAAAAGATGAAAGACGAGTTAATGAAGAAATTATCTCGCCCAGAATGGGACTTTCAGTATGATAGCGAGAAAGAAGTTCTACGTATTGAACAGAAAGACTCTAAAAAAGGTATTAACGTATCGCTTCCAGGAGTTGTGGCAAAATGGGAAGTGAATAAAGAAAAAGCAATTGAAGAGGTTGCTTATTACGTACAAGAAGCGCTAATTGCGATGCATAAAGAAGAAAATAGCGGAGCGAAAATTTTACCTGTTATTCGCTCTACTTCTTTCCCGAAACAAGCAGAAGAAGGAAATCCGTTTATTATGACGGATCATACGGCGGAAACACGTATTTACTACGCGTTAGATTCTAATAAAACGTATCGACTAATCGATGAGCGTTTATTACAAAAGTTAGAGCTTACAGAACAACAAGTGCGTGAAATGGCATTATTCAACGCACGCTCATTAGGTTATGAATTTAAACAAGACACAGTAGCGGGTAATACATTCTACTTTTTAAACACAAATGATGGGTATGACGCGACGCGTATTTTAAACGAATCGTTACTACAATCGATGCGTGAAAAGATTTCTGGTGACATGGTTGTTGCTGTTCCTCACCAAGATGTATTAATTATTGCTGATATCGTCAACGAAATCGGTTATGATATTATTGCACAAATGACAATGAAATTTTTTGCCGAAGGGCATGTTCCGATTACATCACTTTCATTCGTATATGAAGATGGAGACTTTGAACCAATCTTTATTTTAGCGAAGAATCGGAAGAAGACAGATGGAAAAGAGAAAGGATGAACGAAGTGAACGTTTTTTACAACCTTGAAGGAATTGGTGACACTTTAATTGTTGCCTTACAAGATATTACTTTAGAGAACCGTACTTTTGATCGCAAAGGAGATGTTGCTCGCGTTTATGATCGTGAAAGCAACGTAACGGGAGGATTCAACATCTTTAATGCATCTTCTTATTTAGAAGTAACAGAAACAGGTAACCTTACATTAACGAAAGAGCTTGTTGAGAAAATCAACGAAATTTTAGCGAAGAACGGCTTTGAAGAAACAGTAGAAGCAGATCTTTCTCCGAAATTTGTTGTAGGTTATGTAGCTGAAAAAGAAAAGCATCCAAATGCTGATAAGTTAAACATCTGTAAAGTAGAAATCGGTACAGAAACATTACAAATCGTATGTGGCGCACCAAACGTTGATGCAGGACAAAAAGTTGTCGTTGCAAAAATCGGTGCTGTAATGCCAAGTGGTATGTTAATCAAGCCAGCTGAGCTTCGCGGTGTTCCTTCTTCTGGAATGATCTGCTCTGCACGTGAATTAGAGCTTCCAGACGCTCCACAAGAAAAAGGTATTCTTGTATTAGAAGATAGTTTTGAAGTTGGACAAGAATTTAAATTTTAATTGATATAAGAAAAGAGAGGTTGTCCTTTTGGGCAGCCTCTCTTTTTTGTCATTTTTGTTGGTAAGTCGAAATTTCGTGTTGAATCGTTGATATATTGAGAGTTGTGATAGATATACTCAAAAAATCGTAAATATGATCAGGGTGTCACCTTTTGTCTTAAAATCTATATTGTATTTTATAAACAAACTAGTTAAAATTTAGAAAAATAGAAGGGGATAGACGTATGAAACAACAACCAAAAATCGCAGAACTTCTAAAACGAATTGAAACTTCAAAACAGCAAGATGTTGAGCTAGGTACTTATGAAATATATGTGTTTAGTGAAAGTGAATTAGAAAAAGGACAAATCGGTTACCGATATGATAAACATAAAAAGTCATTAATAAGTGAAGAAAACGGAAAGTGGCAAGAAGGATGGATTGCAATTGGATATGAAACGGATATGGGCGATCCAGTTTTCGTAAATATAGATGATGACGCTTATCCAGTTTATACTGCAGAACGTGGTACAGAAACATGGCAGCCAGTTTATATTGGAAATATGGATGAGATTATAGGGCAATTATAAGAAAAACTTTGAATCCGGTGCAAAGTGATGGGAGAGAAGTATGAAGTATATAAAAATAATGAGCATGATTGTATTCATTGGAATATATATGGCCGGTTGTTCACAAGAGCAGCCGAAAAAAGAAACTACATCTTCTATACAAGAGAAAAACAAAGATACCAAAGAAGACGCACCGGTAGAAAAGCAGCAAGAACAAGAAAAGAACGAAGAATCGCAAGTAGAACATAGGCAAGAGGAAGTATCAGCCGAGGAAAAGAAAGAAGAAACTACACCGGTGCCGCCAACTGAGCAACCAGTGCAAAATAATGAACAAAAAGTAGAGAGTAATGAAAAGCAAGGAAAGTTTCTCGTCGTTATTGATCCAGGGCATCAACAAAAAGCGAATTTAAATTTAGAGCCGATTGGACCAGGGGCAACAACGCAAAAATATAAAGTGACAGATGGTACAACAGGTGTTGTGACGAAAAAGAGAGAGGCTGTACTTGTATTAGAAATGGCTTTTTTATTAAAAGAAAAGCTTGAAGAAAAAGGGATACAAGTGTTAATGACAAGAACGTCACAAGACGTTGATATAAGTAATAAAGAACGGGCGACATTCGCAAATAATCATAAGGCTAATTTATTTTTACGTCTTCATGCAGATGGTTCTGAAAATCCAAACCAAAGTGGATTTGCTGTATTGACGCCGGCAGAAGGAAGTCCGTATACGAAAGAAATTTATGCGGAAAGTCTTCAAATCTCTCAAACGATAGTAAATAAAATGAGAGAAAATCAGCAAGTGAAAGTAAATGGAATTAAATTTAGGGATGACCTTTCTGGATTCAATTGGTCCAAAGTACCTGGCGTACTATTAGAACTTGGGTTTATGTCAAACTATGAAGAAGATAAAAAATTATCTGACCCGCAGTATGTAAATTCTTTATTGCAAAGTGTAACGGATAGTGTAGATGCATATCGGAAGAGTAAAGCTTAAGCGCAGTCTTACATGAAAGGCTGCGTTTTTCCATATGAAAACACTCGTAAATTAGAATATTGTGGATAAATATGACATGCTTAATTTTACCTGCACTTTTTGCCGAATGCTGATACAATAAAGGATGTTACTATTTAGTAGAAAGAGTGGTAAGCATGTTAGATTGGATGAAAAAGCTGTTTAACAAAGAGGAAGAACAAACAGCGATGAATAAAGAAGTACCAAAGCAAATTGAAAGTCAGCCGAAAATTCCTCGTGTAAACCACTACACTGAAGCAAGAGAAGCACAAATGGCAAGTAGGAATGCAGGGAAATGCCGTTTTCCATTAGTACCGGATAATGGGTTCGATGAAGAGGATGTTATAGAAACAGGGTATTTTGAAGAACACTCTGTTCAAGCTGTAACGTATGAAGATCAGCCTATTCAAAGAGGAATAAAAGTGGAAAGAAGCAGACGACCGTATGTGGAGAAGGTAGTTTCTACATATGAAGAACCGGAAGTGCAATATGAACCGGAGCGAGAGTCTGTCATTAAAAAGGCATCTGCACCAGTGCAAGAAAGTAACCGTAGACCATTTCGTCCAACAGAAATGATTTCGCCAATTTACGGATATAATCGTCCTTCTGTAGAGAAAAAGGAAGAAAAGCAGGAGGAAGTAAAGGAAAGAGAAGATCTTGAAATATCTGTAGAGGGCAAAGCAGTTGTTGATGCATGGTTAGAGAAAAAAGGGTATACATTATCGGATTTCTCAGAAGGACAAGCAACGTCTTCTGCTCCAGGTGAAGTAGTTGAACAGAAAGGCCAACAGGGCAAAAAAGAAGAAAAATCAGTTGTTGATCAATGGCTAGAGAAAAACGGTTATGAAATTGAACGCCAAGTGCCTTTAGTAGAAGAAAAAGAAGTGATTAAAGAAATGAGTACACCGCAGGAAGTTTCAGCGGATGAATTACTTCATAAAACAGTAGCTGAGCAGATGGAAAGTGCTAAGCTAGAAAAAGATGTAGTGGTGTTAAACGAAAACAATCTACAAGAAGAAGTAGTAGCTTCTAAAGTAGAGCACGAGGATACAATATTATCAGAAGAAATTAAACGTAATACAGAAATAAAACAACCTACTATTGAAGTAGAAAAGCAAACTTCACAAGAATCAGTGATTGTCAAAGCAGAAGAAAAACTTGAAGAAACAATCATTGTGGAAATAATACCAGAAGAAACTGAAGAAGTAGAAGTAATTGCGGAAACGGAAGAACCAGAAGAAGTGGAAGTAATTACGGAAACAGAAGAGCTAGAAGAAGTGGAAGTAATTGCAGAAACAGAAGAGCTAGAAGAAGTAGAAGTAATTGCAGAAACAGAAGAGTCAGAAGAAGTGGAAGTAATTGCGGAAGCAGAAGAGTTAGAAGAAGTAGAAGTAATTGCAGAAACAGAAGAGTTAGAAGAAGTGGAAGTAATTGCGGAAGCAGAAGAGCTAGAAGAAGTAGAAGTAATTGCAGAAACAGAAGAGTTAGAAGAAGTGGAAGTAATTGCAGAAACAGAAGAGTCAGAAGAAGTGGAAGTAATTACAGAGGCAGAAGAAACAGAAGCGCCTGTAGTAGAGACATTTGTAGCACTTGAGGAAATTCAGCAGGAAGATGAAGTAATTGAACAAAAGAGTGAATTCATACATGTTGCTAAGGCTGATGAACAAACGAAGAAAGATGTTCAAAGTTTTGCGAATGTTTTAATTGCAGAAACAGAGGAAAATAGACGAGTTGTAGAAGAAGCGCCAGTCGCGGAAGAACAATCAGTTGTAGAAGAAGCACCAGTCGCAGAAGAACAACCAGTTGTACAAAAAGAAGAACCAAAACGTGAGAAAAAGCGTCATGTACCATTTAATGTTGTTATGTTGAAACAAGACAGAACACGATTAATGGAAAGGCATGCAGCTAGAACAAAGGCAATGCAGCCTTCTGTTGATGTACGAGTAGAGAATAAGCCAGTGCAACAAGAGGTAGTAGAGCCACAAGTGGAAGAACAACCAGTGCAACAAGAGGTAGTAGAGTCACAAGTGGAAGAGCAACCAATGCAACAGGTGGTAGTAGAGCCACAAGTGGAAGAGCAACCAATGCAACAGGTGGTAGTAGAGTCACAAGTGGAAGAGCAACCAATGCAACAGGTGGTAGTAGAGTCACAAGTGGAAGAGCAACCAGTACAACGAGTAGTAGTAGAATCCCAAGTAGAACAACCAATACAGCAAGTAGTGGTAGAGCAAGTACAAAAGCCAATTTCAAGTACGGAAGTAAAAGAGAAGGCATATGTTGTAAATCAAAGAGAGAACGATATGCGAAATGTATTGCACACACCACCGACATATACTGTTCCACCATTAGCGTTGTTGTCAATTCCACAGCAAACAGCGCTAGATAATACAGAATGGTTAGAAGAGCAGAAAGAATTATTAGATACAACGTTTAATAATTTCCATGTTGGAGCACATGTTATTAATGTATCGCAAGGACCAGCAGTAACTCGTTTTGAAGTGCAACCAGACCCAGGCGTGAAAGTAAATAAAATTACAAATTTAAGTGATGATATTAAGTTAAGTTTAGCTGCGAAAGATATTCGTATTGAAGCGCCGATTCCAGGGAAGAGTGCGATTGGGATTGAAGTTCCAAATAAAGAAAGTAAGCCAGTATTTCTTCGTGAAATTTTAAGAAGTCCTGTATTCACAAAGAGTGAATCACCGCTTACTGTTGCGCTTGGACTTGATATTTCAGGAGATCCAATTGTAACGGATATTCGAAAAATGCCGCACGGACTTATTGCGGGTGCAACGGGTTCAGGTAAAAGTGTGTGTATTAACGCAATTTTAACGAGTATTTTATATAAAGCGAAACCACATGAAGTGAAGTTAATGTTAATTGATCCGAAGATGGTTGAGCTTGCACCATACAATTCTGTTCCGCATCTTGTAGCACCTGTTATTACGGATGTAAAAGCAGCAACAGCTGCATTAAAATGGGCAGTTGAGGAAATGGAACGCCGTTATGAATTGTTTGCACACGCAGGTGCTCGTGATTTAACTCGCTACAATACGATTGTAAGTGAGCGAGAAATTCCAGGAGAGACATTACCTTATATCGTTATTGTCATTGACGAGTTAGCTGATTTAATGATGGTAGCACCGGGTGATGTTGAGGAAGCGATTTGTCGTATTGCGCAAAAAGCACGTGCTTGTGGTATTCATTTATTAGTAGCGACGCAGCGTCCATCTGTAGATGTTATTACAGGTTTAATTAAGTCAAATATTCCAACGCGTATTGCGTTTACTGTATCATCTCAAGTTGATTCACGTACGATTATCGATATTGGGGGCGCGGAGAAATTACTTGGCCGTGGTGATATGTTATTTTTAGGGAACGGTACATCTAAGCCAGTTCGTATACAAGGTGTCTATGTATCGGATGATGAGATTGAAAAAACAGTTGATCATGTGAGAAAGCAAATGAAGCCGAATTACTTATTTAAGCAAGAGGATTTATTAGCGAAAACAGAACAGGCTGAGTCGGAAGATGAATTGTTCTTTGATGCATGTCAATTTGTTGTAGAACAAGGGGGAGCGTCCACATCTTCTGTACAGCGAAAATTCCGCATCGGTTATAATCGCGCGGCACGTCTCATTGAAGAGATGGAATCGCAAGGAATTATTTCTGAAGGTAGAGGAACGAAACCGAGAGATGTCCTTATTTCTGAGGATGAATTTGCCGCTATGCAGGAAACAAATGTATAGTAAACGGTTTTGCTGTATACTAAGAGAAAATGTTGGATAGTAAAGTAGGGAGTAAAGCGACATGAAAGAAATTGAATTAAAATTAAAAGGTGAAATAAATAGACTAACAAATAAAACATTTAAATTTGACGAACGTGTTGGAGAAGGTTGGTTCTCTGCCGTTTACTTTTTAAAGACTAGAGAAATCATCGAAGAATTTCGCCCGAAAAGTGTTGTAACGATGCAATTTTTCCAAAAGGAAAATGCAGTTCTTTGCGGAACGGATGAAGTAATTGCATTGCTACAAACATTCGCTAAAAATCCTGAGGAACTTGAGATTAACTCTTTAAAAGATGGCGATAAAATTAGTCCATTTGAAACAGTGTTAACAATTCATGGTCCTTATGAAAATTTCGGATTTTTAGAAGGTGTCATTGATGGGATTTTAGCTCGTCGTACATCAGTTGCGACAAACGTATATAACGTTGTCCAAGCTGCGCGTAGCGTAGATAAAGAAAAACCAGTTATTTTCATGGGAGACCGTGATGATCATTATACACAACAAGCTGGTGACGGTTATGCAGCATACATCGGAGGTATGAGCGCACAAGCGACGCATGCGATGAATGAATGGTGGGGAAAAAGTGGTATGGGGACGATGCCTCACGCATTAATTCAAATGTTTAATGGTGATGTTGTGGAAGCGGCAAAAGCATATCATAAGAAATTCCCAGAAGATGAATTAGTTGTATTAATTGATTACAACAATGATGTCATTACAGATGCACTTCGCGTAGCGCGTGAATTTGGATCAACATTAAAAGGTGTACGTGTAGATACGTCCCGCACGATGATTGATCAATACTTCATTCGCCACCCAGAAGTACTTGGAACATTTGATCCACGTGGTGTAAATCCATCTCTTGTATTTGCACTTCGCAAGGCGCTGGATGAAGAAGGATTCCAGCATGTGGATATCGTTGTAACTGGTGGATTTGATGAAAAGCGTATTCGTGAATTTGAAGCTCAAAAGGTACCTGTTGATATATATGGGGTAGGAAGTAGCTTATTAAAAATGAATATTGGCTTTACTGGTGATAACGTAGAATTAAATGGGAAACCAGAAGCAAAAGCTGGTCGTAAATATCGTCCAAACCCACGTTTAGAGCGTGTTCAATTAGAAAGAAGAGAAGATATGTAAAAGAGAGAAAAACTGATAGGTGATTGACCCTATCAGTTTTTCTGTTATCATAGTATAGCGGCTTCTTTTTTGCTATAATGGACTTGTTATGGACATATAAAGAAGTACGTACGAGTTTATCCTGATAAGTGAAGGGAAAGAATAACTTCACTACATCAAAAATGTATGATGATTACCAAAATAAGAAAAGATTCATATACTGTCTTATAGATAGGCCGTTGTATTAGTTCGAAATGTTGGAGGTTCTTTAAGATGACAGTTTACCATTTTGTAGGAATTAAAGGAACAGGAATGAGTTCATTAGCGCAAATTCTTCATGATATGAAGCATACTGTTCAAGGGTCTGATTATGAAAAGCGTTTCTTTACACAAACAGCGTTGGAAAAGCGTAGTATCTCGATCCTTCCTTTTGATAAGAATAATGTAGAAGAAGGACAAGTGATTATTGCAGGAAATGCATTTCCTGATACGCATGAAGAAATCGTAGCAGCAAAAGAATTAAACATCCCAGTCCATCGTTACCATCATTTCTTAGGTGACCTGATGAGCCAATACACAAGTGTTGCTGTAACTGGTGCACACGGAAAAACATCAACAACAGGTTTGTTAGCCCATGTAATGCAAGGTGCACACCCGACATCTTACCTTATTGGAGATGGAACAGGGCATGGGGTAGAAAATAGTAAGTATTTTGTATTTGAAGCTTGTGAGTATCGTCGTCATTTCTTGTCTTACAATCCAGACTATGCAATTATGACGAATATTGATTTTGATCATCCAGATTATTTTACAGACATCAATGATGTATTCAATGCATTCCAAGAGATGGCATTGCAAGTGAAAAAAGGCATTATTGCATGTGGAGATGATGAAGAACTTCAAAAAATTCAAGCGAAAGTACCTGTTATTTTCTATGGATTTGGAGAAGATAATGATTTCCAAGCACGTAACATCCAAAAGAGAACAGATGGCACGATATTCGATGTATTCGTTCGTAATACGTACTATGACACGTTCAAAATTACAGGATACGGCAATCATAGCGTATTAAATGCGTTAGCAGTAATCGCGCTTTGCCACTATGAAAACGTTGATGTAGAAGCAGTAAAACATCAATTAACAACTTTTGAAGGCGTAAAACGTCGCTTTAATGAAAAGCCGATGGGAGAGCAAGTTATCATTGATGACTACGCACACCATCCGACAGAAATTAATGCAACGATTGAAGCTGCTCGTCAAAAACATCCAGAGCGTGAAATTGTCGCTGTATTCCAGCCACACACATTCTCACGTACAGAAAAGTTCTTAGATGAGTTCGCGGAAAGTTTAAGCAAAGCTGATCAAGTATACTTATGTGATATTTTCGGATCAGCACGTGAAAAAAAAGGTGAATTAACAATCGAAGATCTGCAAAAGCGTATTGACGGTGCAGAACTAATTACAGATACAACAACGGATGTATTAAAGAAACATAAAAACGGCGTTCTAATTTTCATGGGCGCAGGAGACATCCAAAAATTCGAAGCAGCTTACGTAAAAGAAGTTCAAGTTGCAGAGAAGTAATAGGAAGGACGCATAGCTTGGCTATGCGTCTTTTTTGTTGTGTTCAATTTTTATTTACGTATTGACCTAGAGCTAACTCTAGGTTGTAAGATGAATATGTAAAAACAAGGGGGAGAAAACATGTATAAAATCGGTGAAGTAGCAGAATTAACAGGGATGGGTATTCATACTTTGCGTTACTATGAGAAATTAGGATTATTACCACCACCAACGCGAAATAGCGGGATTCGTCAATATACAGAAGGTGATGTGCGCTTATTAAAATTTTTATATTCATTAAAACAAACTGGAATGTCATTAGAAGAGATGGCTGAGTTTGCAAGTGATGGATGCATTATAGAGGAAATTAGGCAGAGGAAAGAGGAAGTGCCAGCGAAAGTAAAAAAGAGAATTTCAATTTTAACAACTCATTTAGAAAGGTTAAAAGAACAGCAAGAACAATTGCAAAAGGTTGTCCAACTAACAGAAGAAAAGTTGGAAGTTTATTACGGTTTTCTAGAAGGAAAAGACTTGGAGGCCGACAATGAAAAATAAAGTATATGCGCAGTTATTAGGATTTGCAATTTTTACTGGTGGGACATTTAATGCTTCGAAATATGCGGTGCAGTATTTCGAAGCGATTCATATAGCGGCATGGCGTTTTGGGATTGCTGCATTTGTAATGTTATGTCTGTTAAAAATACGAAAAGATTTTGAGGTGGAGGTATGGAGGCAGAATAGGACCTATTATCTTTTGCTAGGTATTGTTGGTGTATTCGGCTTTAACTTCTTTTTCTTTTTAGGAATGAAACATACAGAAGCTATTAATGGTGCACTTATTATGGCGACAAATCCTCTCGTTACGACGCTGTTAGCAAGTGTCATTTTACGAGAGAAAATAGTAAAGCGCCAAGTAAATGGAATGTTACTTGCACTACTTGGTGTTGTTTTTGTGCTTACACAAGGCTCATTTAATACACTACAAAATTTATCATTTTCAAAAGGGCATTTTTATATTTTATTAGGGAATATTTGCTGGGCGCTATACGGTGTACTAGGCAGAAAGTTTATTAAAACTGGTAGCCCAATACAGACTACAACCTATACAATGACTATTGGTGCTCTTGCCTTTACCATCATGTCTTTTACGCAAAAAAGTACAGTGCCATTTTTTGAAATCACCCTATTAGCTTGGGGAGCGATTCTCTTTATGGCAATCGGAATGAGTGTGCTCGGTTACTTATGGTGGAATAATGGAATTGCTCAAATTGGTGCAGCAAGGACATCTTTATTTTTTAATCTAGTGCCTGTTGTTACAATACTTATTTCTTTTATTGAAGGAGTCAATATAACATCTGCACAATCTGTAGGAATGATATTAGTTATTACGGGAGTAGCGTATTCTTCTGGTTTTATACAAAGAAAATCAAAAGAAAGTGTTAATATTTAACTTTTTGCATCTAAAAATGTTAGAATAATAAGAAAAATAAAAAGGGGACTAAAAAACATGTTCACACTCCGAGTAGATGACGAAATCGAACTACAATTATTAGAAAAACATCATAAAGAGGAATTATATCAATTATTAGATCAAAACCGTAATCATTTACGAAAATGGCTCCCTTGGGTAGATGGGACAAAATCTGCTGATGCTTATGATGAGATTTTTCCGATGTGGTTAAAGAAGTTTGCAGAGGGAGACGGTTTTGAAAGTGGTATACGTTACAAAGGAAAGCTCGTTGGGATGGTAGGCATTCATCCAGTGAGTTGGGGGAAGAAAGCGACGAGCCTTGGGTATTATCTTGCAGAAGATGCTGGCGGGAAAGGTATTATGACGCGTAGCGTAAAGGCTGTACTTCACTATGCATTTGAAAATTTAAAGCTGAATAAAATTGAAATTCGTTGCGGTGTTGGAAATGCGAAAAGCCGCGCAATTCCAGAACGTTTAGGATTTAAGTTAGATGGTATTTTACGAGATGAAGAATGGCTATATGATCATTTTCATGATATCGCTGTATATAGTTTACTAGCTTCAGAATGGAAAGAGATTCGATGAACGAGAAGATTCGTATTGTTCCATATGAAGGTACGTTTCAAGAGGAAGTAGTAGATCTTATCGTTCATATTCAGCAAAAAGAGTATAATGTTTCAATTACGAAAGAAGAGCAACCTGATTTACTTGAAATAGAAACATTCTATCAAAAGGATCACGGAAACTTTTGGGTAGCAATTTATGATGGGAAAGTAGTTGGAACAGTAGCTTTATTAGATATTGAGAATCTTCAAGTAGCGCTAAGAAAAATGTTCGTACAAAAAGAATTTCGCGGAAAAGAATGGGGCGCATCACATATGTTGCTTCAAACAGCAATTTCATGGGCTGAGAATAAAAAGCTGAAAGATATTTATTTAGGAACGACAGTTAAGTTTCTAGCGGCACATCGCTTTTATGAAAAGAATGGTTTTCAAAGTGTGGGTATAGACGAGTTGCCGAAAAACTTTCCAGTGTTACAGGTAGATAAGAAATTTTATAGGTACATTGTGAAAAAGGTCATTTAGAAATGGCCTTTTTCTATGAACTAAAATGGAAATAGTGGTATAATTTGGATTAGGGGGTGTAGGTATGAACTTTCCAATTCAAAGAAGTAAGTCAGTAGTCATTTTTGTTTGTCTTACGTTAGCTTTTATGTTTGTATATCCAATTGTCATGCTTTTCACTAATAAAGCGCATTGGATGTCAGCGTTAATTGGGATGGGTTTATGCTTCATTGTAAATGTACCACTCCTTTGGGAAGTATTTATTAAAAAACATAAAGTAGAAAATGGCGTATTAAAGTACGGTGTTTTAAATGACGATATTGTATTGAAAGAGATAAGAATAATTCGTCAAGTTGGGAAATCCCTTGAAATTACGACGAATGCATATAAAGTACATATGGTTGCGATGCCGCAAAATATGGATGAATTCTTGGCGCTTATAGAGAAAGAAAATCCACATGTGAAAATAGAAATGGTAGGGAAGAAATGAAGTATGTAAAACCTTTGTTTTGTTTAGAAATATTATTTGTGCTTGTTGGTTGCACTAGAGTATATATGAAATGGGATCTTCCTTTATATGTTCCGATATCAATCGGTACTATCGCAGTGGCACTTTTATATTATTTTCATTTTCAGCAAACAAAAAGTAAGAACAGTAGATCGATATAGGGTGAGGATAATAAAAAAACGCTCGGATATAATTCCGAGCGTTTTTTATTATTTTAAGTTCTCTGGGTTTAAAGCTTCTAATTCAGGTACAACGAAGCGTCCGTCTTTACGGATTAGTACGTCGTCGAAGTAAATTTCACCGCCGCCGTATTCAGGGCGTTGGATACATACTAAGTCCCAATGAATGTTCGAGTTGTTACCGTTCCATGCATCGTCGTAAGCTTGTCCAGGAGTGAAGTGGAAGCTGCCATCGATTTTTTCATCGAATAGGATGTCTCCCATTGGATGTAAGATGTATGGGTTTACGCCGATTGCAAACTCACCAACGTAGCGTGCGCCTTCGTCTGTATCGAAGATTTTGTTAATGCGTTCTGAATCGTTTGCAGTTGCTTCAACGATTTGACCGTTCTCGAACTTAAGTTGTACATTTTCAAATGTATAACCGTTGTAAGGAGATGGTGTGTTGTAAGAAACTGTACCGTTAACAGAGTCACGAACCGGTGCAGAGTATACTTCACCATCTGGAATGTTTAAATGACCTGAGCATTTAATTGCTGGAATGTCTTTAATAGAGAATGTTAAGTCAGTTCCAGGACCAGTTAAACGAACTTTATCTGTTTTATTCATTAATGTAACAAGGCTATCCATCGCCTTATCCATTTTACCGTAGTCTAAGTTACATACTTCAAAGTAGAAGTCTTCGAAAGCTTCTGTACTCATTTTAGCAAGCTGTGCCATAGAAGCATTTGGGTAGCGAAGAACAACCCAGCGTGTTTTTGGAACGCGAATGTCTCTATGAACTTTTTTGCCAACTGTTTGGCCATGAACTTTCATACGCTCACTTGGAACGTCAGCTTGTTCATTAATATTATCGCCAGAGCGAAGACCGATATAAGCGTCCATGTCTTTCATTACGCTCGCTTCATATGCAGCGATTTGTTCGAAATGTTCTTCAGTAGCACCCATTAATAAAGAGCGATCTACTTGATGATCTTTTAAAGAGACGAATGGGAAACCACCAGCTGCATATGCTTCTTTTACAAGTGCAGTTACAAGTTCTTTTTGTAAGCCAAAGTTTTCAATTAATACTTTTTCACCTTTTTGTAAGCGGATAGAGTAGTTAATTAAATTGTATGCTAACTTTTCAATACGTGGATCTTTCATATGTAAAGCCTCCCTACTAATTATGTATCCTCTCCTATTGTAACCTACTTAGTGGAATTTGTTGAATGATTTATGTTACAGTTAACGAATAAGTATGAAAATTCTAATGATGAGATAGGGATTAGAATGAAACGGAAAATGATTGTATAATAGGGGAAAGTATGAAAAAGATAAAGGAAGTGATGAAATGCAAGTTCTTTTATATGTAAGTGCGGCTATTATCGCGGTTGCTTTCGCAGTATTAGTAGTGTATGTATGCAGAACGTTGTTATCGGTTCAGAAGACGTTAGAAAACGTTGCAAGCACGTTAGAAGGTTTAGAAAAACAAATGCAAGGAATTAGCGTAGAGACAGAGCAATTATTACATAAAACGAATGCGTTAGCTGATGATATTCAACAGAAGTCACAGTCATTAAATAAAGTGGTAGCGGGTGTAGATGGGATTGGAACGACAATCCAATCTTTAAATACGAAGCTTCGTAATGTATCAGACTCTGTAACGGACGAAATTGAAAATAACGCTGATAAAGTAGCGCAAGTTGTACAGTGGAGCAGTGCGGCGATTGAAGTATACAATCATTACCGTGCGTCGAGACAAGAGAAGAAGGTTGAAAAAGAAGAGCGTAAATTAGAAAGAATTGAGAAAAACGCTGAAAAGAAAGAGAAGCGCTCTAGATTTCGTATGAGAGGTGAATCGTGATGAATATGACAAAGCTTGAAACAATTGAAGAGCTTGAAGTCTTAGTAGAAAAGAATGAGCCGTATGTTCTTTTTAAACATAGTACGACATGCCCGATTAGTCACGGTGCATACACAGAATTTCAAGCGTATTGCAGTGAAGAAAGAGAAGTGCCAGCGTATTACTTATACGTACAAGATGCAAGAGATGTGTCAAATCGTGTTGCAGAACAATACAGTATTAGACATGAATCACCGCAAGTGTTATACATAAAAGATGGTATGGTAGTATGGAATACATCTCATTGGAATATTAAAAAAGATGCTTTAGAAGAGAATATAAAGTAAAAAGAAGCAAGCTAAAGGTGCTTGCTTCTTTTTTTTGTTTTTGTTGAAATATATTTAGTGGTACACTATTAATAGTTCAAACTAAATAACTAGATTGTTGAAAGTAGGTTTTAAGTAATGAAGAAAATGGCATTATCCTTCGCAGTCGTAAGTTTATTACTGGGAGCTTGTAGTAACAATAGTAATACGATTAGTAAGAAGGATGAAGTTATACAAAAAGATACAAAAGAAAAAAGTATGATTCCGAGAACTGCTGTTTCTAAAGATTATTATAGAACTGTTATTCCTTTAAAAGAACAAAAGGTTATTAATACAGCTAATATAAAAACAAATTCTAAATTAGATTTAGCAGAGTATGAAAATGGTTTAATAAATATTGCAACGCAGCAATTTGATACAGAGAGCCACGTACTGCAATTAAATCAGTATATTCCAGAGAAACTAGTTGATGAACTAGTTGCGAAAGTAGAAGCGCCAGTTTTGACGAATATTATAGAACAAGACTATTTCGGAAAACAGAATTCAAATGAATTAAGTTTATCTGGTGTTATGATTGGCTTAGCTATGTCTTCAAGTGTATCGAATGAAGAAGCTATGTCTAAAGGGTCTGAAGTTGCTAAACAACTTATTGAAGCTATTAACAAAAATGATAAATATAACAAATCTCCAATTACGTTTGCTATCTTTAAGCAAGAAAGTACAAGTTCTTTAAAAAATGGTACGTATATTGCTAGTGCTACTGTTCAAAAGAATGATACGAACCTTGGAAATTGGAGTACAATTGATGAAAAGTCGTATTCATATCCTTCTGATGAATTTACACAAGCACATGGAGAAGATAATACAAAAATAAATAACTTTGCTAAGGAAATAAAAGGTTTTTCTACTGGAGATTTTATTCCAGTCAACGCAAAAGTTTCTTATAAGAAAGATCAAATGGATACATTAAATATGAATATTGTTATTAAATATAACGGTAAAACAGAATTAATGGCTCTTACCCAATTAGCTGCGCAAGGTATGTTAGACAAATTGCCTAAAGATGCGAAAGTACAATTACAGATCAAGTCCGAGAGTAAAATTGAGGCCGTTATTATAAAAGAGAAAAACAGTGATAAACCGTTTGTTTCCTTCTTGTAAAAAAGACAGTATGTAAACTGTCTTTTTTTTATTTTAAATGAAAATATACAACGTTTTTTGATGGTAATTCATTGCTGTATATCGTGTGACAATCGTATATGTATCAACTATAATAAGTTATCTTAAAAAAGTAATATATAGGAATTTGAAAGAGGTGGCTTTTTATGGCATCACAACAATTAGGCCGTTTACGTTCTGAAATTGATCAACTTAATTTACAAATATTAGAGTTATTAAACGAAAGAGGTCGTCTCGTACAAGAAGTTGGTACTTTAAAAGAAGTATAAGGTGTGAAACGTTTTGATCCTGTACGTGAAAGAAATATGCTGGATTTAATTGTAGAGAATAATAATGGTCCATTTGAAACTTCGACTTTACAACATATTTTTAAACAAATTTTTCAAGCTGGTTTAGAGTTACAAGAAGAGGATCATCGTAAAGCACTACTTGTGTCTTGTAAGAAAAAATAGAAGATACGATTGTTGAAATTAATGCGTGGTGGTGCGTTCAAGCCACATACTTCAACGTATGATTTTCAAGGCCTTGGATTAGCGGGATTACAAATTTTACGCCAAGTAGCAGATGAATATGATTTGGCTGTTATTAGTGAAATTTTAAATCCAAATGATATTGAGATGCCATTAGATTACGTTGATGTTATTCAAATTGGCACTCACAATATGCAAAACTGGCAGCGGATCCTGTAAATAAACGAGTATTATTAAAACGTGGTTTTTCAGCCACGATTGAAGAATTCATTAATGCGGCAGAATATATGATGGCAAAGGGAAATGGGAACATTATTTTATGTGAACGAGGTATTCGCACGTATGAAAGAGCAACGCGTAATACGCTTGATATTTCCGCTGTACCGATTTTAAAGAAAGAGACACATTTACCTGTCGTTTTTGATGTAACGCATTCTACAGAGAGACGTGACCTTCTCTTACCAACTGCAAAAGCAGCGATGGCAATTGGTGCAGACACAATTATGGCTGAAGTACATCCAAATCCCGCTGTAGCTTTGTCAGATGCGGCGCAGCAAATGAATATCCCGCAGTTCAATGATTTTATGAATGAATTAAAATCATTTGGAAGTAAATTATAAAAACTTTTAATGAGCTGTTCCAATAAGGCTTTTTGGGGCATCTGTATAGAGACTGTCATTGTCGATTTTTGTTGGTAAGTTGATATATTTAAAAAATCGCTGATATAATTAGAGTTGTGGTAGATATATTTGGAAAATCGCTGATATATTTCGAGTTACGGTTCATATATTTGAAAAATCGTCGATATAAATTTCATTTACTATCGTACTGCTTAAAATAAGATTTCTACTTAGGAAACATCTATTTTTTTACAAAAAATGCTCTTTTTTCATAAAAAATACGAAAATACGAGAAAAGAAGCGAATTTTTTCGAAACTTTTGCGGGAAAATATTGTATGAGCCTGCGTTTTTATCGTATCATTAGTAAAAGGAAGAACTCGGGACGATTGGTGGCATCTGCAAATAGAGTTGATGTCTTTTTTTCATTCAAGTAACCGATACATAAAAATAGATAACAAAAATAGAAGGAGTGTGCGATGAGATGAACGTAACAATCTATGATGTAGCGCGCGAAGCGAACGTTTCAATGGCTACCGTATCACGCGTTGTGAACGGTAACCCAAATGTAAAGCCTACAACAAGAAAGAAAGTATTAGAAGCAATTGATCGTTTAGGATACCGCCCAAATGCGGTAGCACGTGGACTAGCAAGTAAGAAGACAACTACAGTAGGTGTTATTATTCCTGATATCTCAAATACGTTTTATGCAGAACTTGCACGTGGAATTGAAGATATCGCAACAATGTACAAATATAACATCATTTTAAGTAACTCTGACCAAAACAAAGAGAAAGAGTTCCATTTATTAAATACGATGCTTGGAAAACAAGTGGACGGAATTGTTTTCATGGGTGAAGATATTACAGACATTCACATTGAAGAATTTAAAAAATCTCCAGTACCAATTGTATTAGCAGCGTCATTCGATGAGCAAAATGAAACGCCATCAGTAAATATTGATTATACACAAGCAGCTTACGATGCAATGAAGCACTTTATTGAGCAAGGACATAAGCGTATCGGTTTCGTCTCTGGTCCATTCATTGATAAAGCGGGAAGCGCGAAGAAGTTACAAGGTTATAAAAAAGCTTTAGAAGAAGAAGGTATTTCATATGATGAAAATCTTGTAATCGATGGAGATTACACATATGACTCAGGTATCGAAGCATTCGAAAAGCTTTGGAGCAATGATGAAAAGCCAACAGCAATCTTCGTATCTTCTGATGAAATGGCACTAGGTGTAATCCATGCAGCACAAGACGCTGGATTAAACGTACCAACTGATGTAGAAGTACTTGGTTTCGATAATACACGCCTTGCATTAATGGTTCGTCCGCAACTTTCAACAGTTGTACAACCGATGTATGATATCGGTGCAGTAGCAATGCGTCTATTAACAAAGTATATGAACAAAGAAAAAGTGGAAGATCACACTGTTATCTTACCTCACCGTATCCAATTTAGAGATTCAACGAAGTAAGTATAAAAAAGCTCACAGCATTTGCTGTGAGCTTTTATTCATATTCAGGATAATATTTTTCAATTACTGTATCTACAGTTTCATTTTTCTTAATGTGTAAAAATCTTGCGTACAATTCTTTTCCAGTTTCAAATGGCGTATCGTCTAATTCAAACACATGTAACACTTTTCGGAACGTCCATGTGATTTGCTCATCATACATATTATCGTATGTGTGCTCCGATTGTATAGCTATCTTTTCACCTAGTTCATGAGCTTCTTCTAAACTTTTTGCTTTAACAAGAATAATACTTTCTTCAAAAAGTGTATCGTGATTCTCTTCATAATGCTCATTCATTTTCATAGGATGAGGCTCACCAGAATGAACAGACTCAAACAATAATTTTACAGCGTACATATTATGCTGCATGTTTCACTTTATAAATAATACTTGCGACAAGCGAAGCAGGTATTGTAAATACGTTACTTTGATAATGGTAATGTACTTGGGATTCTTCATAAGACATGTTGTCATATAGTTCGTTTTGTGAGACATTCATTTTTTTCTGTTTTTCTTTGAGCATTTTAATGTAGTTGTACTGTATTGGGACGAGAATGATGAAATAAGCTAATACGATTAGTGAAATCCAAATCATTATGAACACTCCCTTACAAAGAATATTTGTATATGGTAATTATATCGATTTATATGAAAAATATCCATATTTTCCTAGTGGTCAATTTCTTTTCCAAAATGCAAAAAGTTCTTCAGCGCTTCGTAAATTATGTTCAAGGCATGTTTGGGCAGTGCGTTTTAAAACTTTGTATTAACTGTTCTAATCTAGAAGGATCATATTGTTTCACATGGCCAGTAATAATGGTTTCATCTTTGTCTAAGTCAATTGTAATTTAATCGAATCGCTCTACTTGTTTAAAATATCCTACAATATCATCTTTCAATTGAAATTCTCCCTAGTTTATAGCTTATTTAGAAGATTTCTCTATAAATTGTATGATTCCTTGTTATATGTCACATAAGTGCAAATTTACCTATTATAGGGCAATGTAATGTATAATAGAAAGAAAAGGCTTGTGAGGGGGGAGAAGAGATGATCGTTCTTTGGATAATTACGCTTTGTATGACTGCTATTTTTGCATATATGACGTTAAAACAAAATGGCTTAAAGCGATTTGTTCCAGGAAGTATTCTTGCAGGAATTGCCCTTATCACGTATGTAATTTCTATTTTTATTGAAAGTGTATCAGTAGATATGAGCACAAGTTTAATGTTTATTGGTATTACACTATTTGCAGGTAGCATTATGGTACTTATGGTTGCTGGTATTATTTTATTTATTCATATGAATTCAGAAACGTTATAACATATAGAAAAGGCATGTCCCTTGGGACATGCCTTTTTATCCGTTCAATTATGCTCTATCTTTAGAAGAATTTTGTTGCTTTAATAAGTCGCGAATTTCGCCAAGAAGAACTTCTTCTTTTGTTGGTTCTGGAATTTCTTCCTCTTTTTCGTCTTCTTTTTTAGATGTTAGTTTGTTGAAAACTTTAATAAACATAAAGATAGAAGCTGCGATAATTAAGAAATCAAAAATTGTTTGGATGAAGTTACCATACATAACAGCTGATTTACCATATCCAAAGTGTAAATCTGTAAAGTTAACGCCACCTAATACCATACCAAGTAATGGTGTAATAATGTCTTTTACTAAAGAACTAACGATTTTACCGAATGCAGCACCGATTACAACCCCGACAGCTAAATCAACGACATTCCCTTTGAAAGCGAACTTTTTAAACTCGTTCCACATGTGTTAATCCCATCCTTTCCACGATTCAATATGAAATTTATAATTCCTATCAACATATTCTATAGAAATTTACGAGAGAAATAAAGAGGAAATGGGAATGAAAGTAAATTCTGAAAAATGTATCCGTTTTAATTTTTGTTTACATCATCTAGTAAAGATTGTAGCATTTGCTGCGTTTTTAATCCTTCTAATCCATCTACAACAGGCTTTGTATCGCCTTGTACACACTCAATAAAATGATGAACAGCATCTTCAAAACCACGTTGTTTTAACGTCGTATCCCATGATGGGGAACCACTTTGTGAAACTGAGTTTTCCTGTTCAATTTCAAATGTATTCATATTTTTTACGCGAATGATTTTCCCTGGCGTTACAAGTTCAATTTGTTCTAAATTTGTACCGGCATGGCGATGCATTGCAGTAGAAAGTAACAGTCCACTTGGAGTTGTATATGTATGATGTCCGTAAAGAAGTTCATTCTTTTCATTGATTTGCATCATATTGTGAACGACGTTAAGGTCATTATTAGCTAACCAGCGAGCTGTATCTACAATGTGTAAATAATCATCTAACATAGTGAAATCGTACGTATATGGCCCGACTTTATTTGTGCGATGCTTTTCAATTCGAATCCATGAAATATCATTAGCCTGTTCTTTGGCAGCGACATACATAGGAACGAATCTGCGATTAAATCCGACCATTAATTTTCGGTTATATTTCTCGCTCAACTCGACTAGTTGCTCAGCTTGTTCCACTGTAGCTGCTAGCGGCTTATCAACATAAACGTCGATCCCTTTTTTCAGAAGTTCAGAAATGATTTCATAATGTGATGCAGTTGAACTATGCACGAAGATTGCATCGCATTCCGAAGCTAACATTTCAATAGAATGAAAGTCTTGAATCCGGTATTGCTGGCAAACTTGTTTTCTTTTCTCCTCGTTAGGTGTAAACGCCCCTACAAAATTCCAATCTGTTTCTTTTGTAAGTGTTGGAAGATAGGCCTTTTGCGCAATACTTCCAAGTCCAATCATCCCAATTTTAGGTTTGTTCATTTTTATTCCCACCCTATTAATATTAATGTAACGGCTTAAATGTAGCATAGGGTGGGGGAGGAAGGCAAAAATTAGCTTTTTACTTACGTCCTTCTAACAAAATCTTCTCTATCTCTTCAAAGTGATGAGCGCGAGCATGCTCTAACGGGGTAACACCATCATGGTCTGGAATATTTACATCTGCACCGTGCTCAATAAGAAGGCGAATGACTTGTTGCTGTGTTTCGTTTCCGTTATTTAGTAAGATGGCTTCCATTAAAGCTATCCATCCGAGGTTATTTACATGATTTACATCAATATTTGTTCGAGTGAGGAGTTCTTTTATAACTTCAATATAGCCATGTTCTGAGGCTGGGATAAGAGCTGTTCCACCGTAACGATTTGTAATCGTAGGATCTGCACCAGCATCAATTGTTAGCTTTAAAATGTCTAAGTAACCTTCCGCACCGGCGTATAGAAAGGGATTGTTTTTCATGTCATCTTGGATATTTACATCAGCACCAGATTCGATAAGCGCTTTTGCGGTTTTTACATCATTTTTGTATGTAGCAATCATAAGCGGAGTGCGTCCTTGATTATCCGTCGCATTTATATTTGCGCCTTGTTTTAGTAAAGATATAACAGTATTCGTTTCATTTTTTTCAGTAGCTGCTAGTAGTGCAGTCTCCATGTTTGTCATCTCCTTTTTTACTTCTTGTTCTTGCGAGCATCCTTGTAAAAAAATTACGCAACATATCATACTGAATGTTTTTTTGAACATGGAATTTCAACCTCCTAATTTCAACTTTAAAATAGGAACATTAAATTTTTATAAACTGACGCTAAAATTACTATAAAATCGCTTGAGTATTTGAACATATATTTTTATGCTTATGAATATGAAGGATGGGTAAAGTGAGGATGTAAATGATGTCTATTAAAACAAGGTTTTTATTTTCTTATATTGCTGTAATTCTCGTTTCTATTACGCTCATATTAGTCGCGGGATTTTTAATTGTTTTTTCGATAACAGGTGACTTGGAAGCAGTGAAAAATTTCTATAAAAGTTCTTACATTCAAAAGCCGCTTACAGCAGAAGAAGAGAATGCCTATCTTGAATTAAAATTAGCGGCAAAGCAACATCAATCTCAATTATTAGATGAATCGTTCGTTTCATCAATTGAAAAAGAAGGCGTGAAAATAATTGTAAGAAAGGGAGAAAACATTTCTTATGCTACAAAGGGTTTTGAAAGTTCGACTTTAACAGAAGCCCTTCCGAAATTTGAAGCAGCAAATATTAATAGTCGTGGTACAACGGAACTAGGTGATACATTTTATCGATATGTAAAATTTGATTTTTATTTTGCAGAGAAAGAAGAAGGGAGTATATTTGTACTAAAAAAGCAAAGTTCATTTGTAGACCTTACACAAAAATTATTTCCAATTTTATTCGTAGCGCTTTTACTGCTAGCAATATTACTCATTGGATTAGTAAGTTATTTCGTCTCAAGAAGTGTGATAAAACCAATTTTTGTATTGAAAGATGCGACTGCGAGAATTAAAGAAGGGAATTTAGATTTTCAAATTCCAGTTACATCCCATGATGAAATCGGGCAATTAAATCAAGGGTTTGAGGAAATGAGAAAGAAATTA
Source organism: Bacillus sp. 22475 (assembly GCF_052044835.1). Taxonomy (NCBI): domain Bacteria; kingdom Bacillati; phylum Bacillota; class Bacilli; order Caryophanales; family Bacillaceae; genus Bacillus; species Bacillus sp. 22475. Next base: position 164,945 of record NZ_JBQENW010000006.1, read on the forward strand.
AAAGAGTCGATAGAGATGCAAACACAGTATGAAGAAAATCGAAAAGAGCTCATTTCAAACATATCTCATGATTTAAAAACACCGATCACTTCTATTATTGGATATGTGGAAGGTATAAAAGACGGGGTAGCAAATACGCCAGAAAAAATGGATAAGTATTTAATGACCATTCATACGAAGGCAAAACATATGGATACACTCATTGATGAGCTCTTTTTATTTTCGAAGCTTGATTTGAATAGAGTTCCCTTTCAGTTTGAAACGATAGAGTTAAACGTGTTTATGCAAGAATTATTAGAAGAGATGCAGATGGATTTAAGTGAGGAAGGTATAGAAGTTCACTTACAATTACATTCATCACCACTATATGTAACGGCCGATTGTGAAAAGATAAATAGAGTGATATCCAATTTAATTCATAACAGTGTGAAATACATGGATAAAGAAGAGAAGAAAATTACTGTAACAGTATTAAATGATAACAATACAGTCATTGTGAAAGTGATGGACAATGGATCAGGTATAGAAGCTGATACGCTGCCGTATATATTTGAGCGGTTTTATCGTGCAGAGCAATCGCGAAATTCTAGCACAGGTGGAAGTGGACTTGGCTTAGCAATAGCGAAGCAAATTGTTGAAGAACATAGCGGAGAAATTTGGGCGGAAAGCGAGCTTGGTAAAGGCACAAGCATTTTCTTCTCATTGGAAAAAGTAGAGGAATGTGGTGAGTAAATTGAAAAGAATTTTACTAATAGAAGATGAAGTAAGTATTGCAGAATTACAGCGAGATTATTTAGAAATTAATGATTTCCAAGTTGATGTAGAGCATTCAGGAGAAACAGGTTTACAAATAGCCCTGCAAGAAGAATATGATTTAATTATTTTAGATATTATGCTCCCGAAAATGAACGGATTCGAAATTTGTAAACAAATACGTGCTATAAAAGACATTCCAATTTTACTTGTTTCAGCAAAGAAGGAAGATATAGATAAAATTCGCGGACTCGGTTTAGGAGCGGATGATTATATAACGAAACCATTTAGTCCAAGTGAATTAGTCGCAAGGGTAAAAGCGCATATTTCTCGTTATGAAAGATTATCAGGAAATGTGAGTAAGCAACGCGATACGCTATACATTCACGGAATTTCTATTGACCAGCGAGCAAGAAAAGTTTTTATAAACAATGAAGAAATCGCGTTTACAACGAAGGAATTTGATTTATTAACATTCTTTGTAACGCATCCAAACCAAGTATTAAATAAAGAACAGTTATTTGAACGTATTTGGGGACTAGACTCAGCTGGCGATTTAGCCACTGTCGTTGTTCACATTAGAAAGCTACGTGAAAAAATTGAAAGAGATCCCGCTCATCCGCAATATATTGAAACAGTGTGGGGAGCTGGTTATCGCTTTAACGTGTAATGTACCTGCCGAGTAAGTGGCAGGTTTTTTATTGTTATCTGGACTAAAAGGGGAAAATAGGTAATTTATGTTAAGATATAGAGAAATAAAACATAGGAGAGCATGAGAGGGCGTGCTACATTTTGGGAGATACATTAAAAGATAATAAATTAAACAGGGCTTTAAAGATTGGAACCAATATCATACTTATTTTATTAATTATTGGTGCAATTTAAATGTTTTATGATGAAGACCCTACAAATGATCATTTCGGTGGGTTATTTATGATGATCTTTTTTGGAATTAAAATAATTTCTAGTTTTATGATGAGTATAAAAGAAGGAGATAAAAAATCGATATTCATTGATGTAGGTTTAATGATTTTTTTGTTCTGCTTGCTGTTTTTAGTGTGAAATATTTCTTTTGAAAATTAATATATGGATTAACGAGGCTTTAATAGAATAAGCCTCGTATCTTTCTAGGCTATTCAATATTTAAGCCCGATTGTGAAAATGACTCTACATTAGAACGGTTAATATATTTTATTGTGATATTAGGTATTTTCCTTTGAAAATAGGACTCAATTCACTCCAAACATCAAATTTATTACCATCTAAATCATAAAAAATAAAATTCTTTCCACCATGTCCCCTGTTTTCAATTTCTTCAACTATAATTTCTTTTTTTATAAAGTCCTTATGAATTGACTCTAGTGCATGTAATCCGTTAACTTCAAATGTTAAAGAAAAGCGTTCTTCACCATGAAAATCGAAAAAATTTAAACGTTGATTATCTTGGGATTTAACGAGAAAAAAGCTTTGATTTGCAAAGTTAATAATAGCCTTGTCTTCATCTTTAAAGCTCAACTCTGCTCCTAATTTGTTTATATACCAGTTTGAAGAAAGTTCTACGTTGGTAACTGGAATATAAGTCGTTCCAACTCTTAATAATTTTTCTTTCATCCAATTGTCCTCCTTTAGTAAAACAGCACTAATAAACTTGTTCTATTTTCCTATACTTATTGCCTTTGTGAATCCTTAATTTCCTTTTTAAACTCAAAAAATTCTTGGGTAATAGAAATAAACCGATTGTCCTCTTCTAAAAAAGGATAATGGTTACTCTCCTCAAATGGAATGAAGATAGAATTACATATACCCTCATGCATCTCGATAGAATACTGAATCGGGCACTGCACATCATATCTTCCGCATATAATAAGTGTTTTTGTTTGGATAGAAGGTAAATGCTCTCTTAAATCAAATGACGGATATTCATTGGCGAAAGCATTCATTCGGCTAGTAGACATTGTTTTTTGGATTGGTTTACAAAAATAAGAGTTGTAGTTTTCCGGTTTATGCAATGATAATTTTGCTCTCTCAGTAGATAGTTCTTTTCGTTCTTCACTTGTAAGATCAGGTTTTTTTAAGTTTTCGATGAGCTGTTGCATATAATGAAACTGTGGGTGTGCTAGGTGATAAATGCAAAATGATGTTTCGGTATAATTACTTGCTGCAGCTCCGGCCACGACTAATGATTGTAAGGAATGTGGATATGTAATCGCATATAAAAGTCCAAGCATACCACCTGTTGAATGACCGGCGAAATGCCATGTTGGGAGTTGTAAAGCTTCTCGTATTGCCTCTAAGTCGTGAACCGTTTCAATCATACGTAATTCTTTTGCTGAATTGGCTTTTGCTGAGTTACCAGCGTCTCGTAAATTAATGAGGAATACACGATGTGTAGCAGTGAAAACATCCGCAAAGTAATCACCAGTTTCATTAAATTGTGAATAGTGATGTGTAATACAGAGTGGTTCGCCATTTCCTTTTGTAAAGAGTTCAAATGTGCCGCGTTTTGTATTGATTATTTGTTGTTTCCACATAATATCACGACCTTTTCTCATAAAAGTTGGACCAGTTAATTATTAAATAAAATATATCAGCGAATCTCAAAATATATCGACTTACCGACAGAAACTGACAATAAATAAAAGGAGGCTATTCAAAAACGAGCCTCCTTTTCGTTTAGTACAAAGATTTTGTCATATTATTCCGAATTATTTCAAGGGATTTCGTTACAGTTAATGCATTCTTTTCTTCAATTTCTGGTTTACGGGGGATCGGTTTATACATGTTGTCTGGATCTTCCCATGTGAGGGGAAGTTCTGTTTCAGCTTGTCCTTTCCAAGCGTCAATCCATTCTGGAGGGAGATAACCTGAGATGTTTTGGATGTTGTTCATTTCGAGCCAAATGAGTGCCCAAGCTCTTGGGACGACGCGCCAGTGGTCATAGCCACCGCCGCCGACAGCAATCCAGCGACCTTCGCAATATTCGTTAGCGATTTCGCGAGCGAGCTTCGGTATTTCACGGTAAATATTCATCGTTGCGCAAAGGTGTGTAAGTGGGTCGTAGTAATGTGCATCAGCACCATTTTGCGTTAAAATAATATCCGGTTTAAAGTATGCTGCAACTTCTTTTACAACAGTTCGATATGATTCTAAGAACGATTCATCTTCTGTAAAAGCATCGAGTGGAACGTTAAAAGAATAACTATAACCATTACCTTGTCCGCGTTCGTTTACAGCGCCAGTTCCAGGGAATAAATAGCGACCAGTTTCATGTAATGAAATGGTGCATACGTTAGGGTCATCATAAAATGACCACTGTACACCATCGCCGTGATGAGCGTCTGTATCAATATATAAGACGCGTAAACCATATTTCTTTTGAATATATTTCATTGCGATGGAACTATCGTTATAAATGCAAAATCCAGATGCTTTGCCGCGAAAGCCATGATGTAAGCCACCGCCTAAATTGAGAGCGTGCTTTACTTTCCCAGAAAGAACAGCATCGACAGCTGTTAACGTACCACCAACGAGCAATGCGCTTGCTTCGTGCATATTTGGGAACATCGGTGTATCTTCTGTTCCAAGTCCATATGTCATTGCAATTGATTTTTCTAACTTTCCTTCTCCAGCACGTTTTACCGCATTTATGTACTCCTCTGTATGAATGTAGGCGATCTCTTCATCTGTAGCCATCCGTGGTGAGATGATTTGAGCAGGAGAGATAAAACCACCCTTTTGTAATAAATCATACGTAAGTGTGACGCGCAGTTGGTTAAAAGGATGATCAGGGCTAAATGAATAGCCCCGAAAGTCATCCGAATAAATAAACGCGCTACTCATGCTTGCATCCCCATGATGTTCGGCCATAATACGCGGTAGCCTTCTGCTTCAAGTGCATCAATCACTTTTAGAGGATTCATCGTTTGAATGCGGAAAACGAGTACTTTATCATTCTCATCTTTTGCTGGGTAGACGAGAACGCTCACGATATTTATTTGTAAATCACTAAAAATAGCAACGACTTTTCCAAGAATACCAGGTTCGTTTTTTACTTGAATTTCAATTTGCGAACTTGGTTGATGTGCTCCTGTTAATTTTACTAACGTGTGTAATACTGTAGATTCAGAAATGATTCCAACTAACTTCCCAGCCTTTGTAACAGGAAGACAGCCAATTTTATTTTCAAAAAATAAAGTAGCAATTTCCTCAACGAAATCGAGAGGATGGCAAGTCATAACAGGATGTTTCATAATAAGTTCGAGCGGTTGCTTCAGCATATCGAGTGAAACTTGTTCATCTAGAATAGACGGACTTGCATCTCTTACATCCCGATCAGAAATAATGCCCACGACGTGATTATTTTGATCGACAATTGGAATGTGCCGAATGCCTTTCGTGCGTATCGTTCGGATTGCTGTTTCGATTGTATCGTTTGGATGTAGTGTAACTACATTTTGATTCATAATTTCTTCTACAATCATTCCAGTTGCCCCCTTTATTAATACATAAAACGATTGTGAAAACGTAGACGATCAAAAGCTTGAATAGTATCCGTATCAACACGTTTACCGATGCGGACCATTAAACAGTTAGCAGGATGCGAACAAATTTCAGGATCATCTGTAGCCATCCATTGTAAGCCACCAGCATTCATCATTTTTTCCATTACTTTTCGGTACTCCCAAACATTTAAGCCTGTTTGTTTTAAATCCCAGTGCCAATAATATTCAGTCGTCAATATAATGTAATCTTCCATATGGTCGTCCATCATTGAAACTTCTAATAAGTTCTTTCCGACAGCGCAACCACGGAAGGCAGGGACAACTTCAATCGCCCCGAGTTCAATTAAGTTTTCTATCTTTCCTTCTGACCATCGTTCGAGTGGATCAGGATACAAGTATGTAACATATCCAACAATCGTTTGGTCATGTCTAGCAATAATGAGACGAGCTTCTGGTAATTTAGAAATTTCGACAATTGCTTTATATTGCTGCTCGGCAGGACGAAACGCAACTAAATCTGGATGAAATTCATACATTTCTAAGTTATGTGTAGAGACAGGACCTTCAATAATTAAAGTGCCTTTCGCTGTTTTCAAGTTTCTAGCATTATATATTTTTTTATGAATCAATGTATTGCTCACCACCTTGAGGGTTTGTGAATCTATTCATATCGTACTTTATAATATATGCGATGTGAATCGAAATTTGTCATTAAAAATTTGTCTAAAAATCAACAAATATACTGAAAATTTTAAATAATGTTATTATAATAGATAATAGAATACATAGGAGGGGGATGTAAAGTATGAAAGTAGAAACGCTTCCTGTCATTAAAGGAGAAAATAATTTGCCGAATTATGATGAGGCATACGCGAATTTTAACTGGGAAGAGGTTAATAAAAACTTTACTTGGAATGAGACAGGCCGAGTAAATATGGCGTATGAGGCAATTGATAAGCATGCGAAATCCGATCGAAAGAATAAAGTAGCTCTTTATTATCAAGATGGATCGCGAAAAGAGAAGTATACATTTAAGGAAATGAAGGATTTTTCTAATAAAGCAGGAAACGTCCTGAAAAATTATGGCGATGTAGAAAAAGGCGATCGCGTTTTTATTTTTATGCCGCGTTCTCCAGAATTATATTTCGCACTTCTTGGTGCAGTGAAATTAGGGGCAATCGTAGGTCCACTATTTGAAGCGTTCATGGAAGGCGCAGTTCGCGATCGTTTAGAAGATAGCGAAGCGAAGGTGTTAATTACAACGCCTGAATTGTTAGAGCGCGTACCATTAAATGATTTACCTGCTTTAAAAACAGTCTTCCTTGTTGGAGATAATGTAGAAGAAGGTGGTAAAACGGTAGCGTTCAATCCTTTATTTGAACAAGCTTCAAAAGAATTACATATTGAATGGTTAGGCCGTGAAGACGGTTTAATTTTACATTACACGTCTGGTTCTACTGGTAAACCAAAAGGCGTGCTACATGCGCAAAATGCAATGGTACAGCACTATCAAACGGCGAAGTGGGTATTAGATTTAAAAGAAGACGATGTATATTGGTGTACTGCTGACCCGGGCTGGGTAACTGGAACAGCTTACGGTATTTTCGCACCGTGGTTAGTCGGAGCATCAAATGTTATTTTAGGTGGACGCTTTAGTCCAGAAGCTTGGTATGAAGCACTGCAAGATTACGGTGTGACGGTTTGGTACAGCGCACCAACAGCATTCCGTATGTTAATGGGAGCTGGACAAGACGCAATTAAAAAATATGACTTATCACAAGTTCGTCACGTATTAAGCGTTGGTGAGCCGTTAAATCCAGAAGTAATTCGCTGGGGTATGAATGCATTTGGACTTCGTATTCATGATACGTGGTGGATGACAGAAACAGGTGGACAAGTAATTTGTAACTACCCTTGTATGGAAATCCGTCCAGGTTCAATGGGTAAACCAATTCCAGGTGTGAAAGCAGCGATTGTTGATAATGAAGGAAATGAAGTGCCTCCATACACAATGGGTAACTTAGCAATTGCGAAAGGTTGGCCATCTATGATGCGCGGGATCTGGAATAACCAGCAAAAGTATGAATCTTATTTCATGCCGGGAGATTGGTACGTATCAGGTGACTCTGCCTATATGGATGAAGATGGATACTTCTGGTTCCAAGGACGTATTGACGATGTAATTATGACGTCAGGTGAGCGCGTTGGTCCGTTTGAAGTAGAAAGTAAATTAATCGAGCATGCTGCTGTTGCAGAAGCAGGTGTAATTGGTATTCCTGATCCAGTGCGCGGCGAAATTATTAAAGCATTTATCGCACTTCGAGCAGGATACGAACCATCTGATGAATTAAAAGAAGAAATTCGTCAATTTGTAAAGAAAGGCCTAGCAGCTCATGCAGCGCCAAGGCAAATTGAATTTAGAGATAAATTACCGAAAACGAGAAGTGGTAAAATTATGCGCCGCGTATTAAAAGCGTGGGAGTTAAACTTACCAACAGGTGACTTATCAACGATGGAAGATTAAGAGAGAAAGGTCTGAACGAAAAATGTTCAGACCTTTTTTTATGTTATTATTAACTTATATATATAAGTTAAAGGGGGGAGTATGATGAAAACAGAAAAAGAAAAGATGATACATGGAGAAATGTACATACCGGCTGATCCAGTTTTAGTACAAGAAAGAGAGCAAGCACGTATATTAACGAGAAAATTAAATGATACGCCAGAAGAGCAATTAAAAGAGCGTAGCGAAATCGTAAAAGAATTATTTGGAACGACTGGAGATAACATTCATCTTGAATCTTCTTTTAGATGTGATTACGGCTATAACATTCATGTCGGTGAAAATTTTTACGCGAACTTTGACTGTACGATTTTAGACGTATGCCCGGTAACAATCGGAGTGAACTGTATGTTAGCTCCAGGTGTTCACATTTATACAGCAACGCACCCGCTTGATCCAGTAGAGCGTATAAGCGGATCAGAATACGGAAAACCAGTTACAATTGGCGATAACGTATGGATTGGCGGAAGAGCAATTATTAATCCAGGTGTAACAATTGGAGACAATGCGGTGATCGCATCTGGTGCTGTCGTAACGAAAGATGTGCCTAATAATGTAGTAGTTGGCGGGAATCCCGCAAAGATTATAAAAAAATTAAAATAATATTTGAACGAAGTGTCTTCCTCGTCTGTATACATTTGTGAAAGAATAGATGAGGGAGGCTTTTTTATGTCTAATAAATTACTTCTTGCTTTTGCTTTAATTGGAATTATAGTTGTATTTTCTTGTGGTCTTTTCTTACCGATACCAATTGGATATAGAGTATCAATGCTTACAGCTGGAGCTATAATGGGTGTTCTGTTTTCAATAATTATTCCATTTGATAGAAAACATATAGTACGGAAAAATGGATATAAAATTGATTTTACAAAAACAAAAGTGTATTTTCGCTGGAATGTATTTGATACTATTTCTGTCTGCCTTGCGTTGTATGCATGCATATGTGTGCAAGCGTTAAATATTTTAGTTGCAATGGGATTTACGATTCAAAACCCATATGTGCAATTTTTTACAAATCAATCACAATTGTGGATTTTTATTGCGATTGCATATTTAATTTCCCGTATTTCATTAACGTTAAAAGGAATAAAGGAGATCAAAAATCATGGCGCAGATTGGGACTGAGGAGGAGCTCATGCTTGCGTATCAAAGTGGAGATAAACAAGCGGGAGAAAGACTATATATTTTAATCAAACCAGCGCTATACACATTTTTATATCGATTTAACCGAGATGAACAATTAAGTATCGATCTTGTGCAAGATACGTTTTTGACGCTAGAGCGTAAGAAACATATGTATGAAATTGAAAAAGGTAAAATAAAAACGTATTTATTTCAAATTGGTTATCGTCTTATGATTAATAAATTAAATAGGAGAAAAAAGTGGCGTACGCTTTTGCCATTTTTAGTGCCGATTCCGGAAAAAGAATTTTCTCACGAAGATCGGCTCACAGTAAGAGAAGCAATTTTGAAAGTTCCAGAAGAGCAAAGAGCGGTCCTAATCCTTTCTTATTATCATGATATGCAGCAAAAAGAAATTGCAGAAATATTAAACATTCCGATTGGAACAGTGAAATCGAGACTTCATAATGGAATAAAGAAATTGAAACAATTGCTGGAGGTGGACGAAATTGAGCGAAAATCCCTTTAAGAGTGAATATAAGTTAAAGCAACATTTAGATAGTGATCATGTAGAAATACCAGACTTTCCAAAAACAGTAAGTCGATTCGATCGATTAATCGGGTTTCTTGGTTCCCCGGCGAAAGATCCTGTGGAGGCGACCATTGGGAATGATTTATCAGTTGTGTTTCACGTATCGTTATTAGTTGGTATTCCAATTCTTTCTCTTATTACGATACTCTTTGCGGCGTTGTAAAGGATTGACAAGAAGAGAAACCCGACCTCTATTTGACACGCCTATATAAATGATGGTATAAAGAAAAGTATATGAATAATTGAGCGTGGAAAGGGAGAAGTAGTGATCATTTCCCTGTTTTAGAGAGCTGATGGTCGGTGGAAATCAGCACATAGATGATCGCGAATTACGCCCCTAGAGCATCTTTTTTCGATTGAATTGTATTCAAAAGGGAAAAGACGGTGCTAAGCCGTTATGTAAATAAGGTGGTAGGCTTTTTTGCCTGCAACTAGGGTGGTAACGCGATAATCAAAATCGTCCCTTATTTGAAGGGGCGATTTTTTTATGTTTTCAACCTTCACGCCAGTAATGAACTTAAAGGAGAGTATGTAGGATATGGGTATTTTACAAGATCTTGAATTTCGCGGTCTAATTAATCAGCAAACAGATGCTGAGGGCCTTGAGCAATTATTAGAAAAAGAAAGCGTTAAATTATACTGTGGTTTCGATCCGACAGCAGATAGCTTACACATCGGTCATATGTTACCAGTATTAATGTTACGTCGTTTCCAATTAGCTGGTCACCAACCAATCGCACTTGTTGGCGGTGGTACTGGTATGATCGGTGACCCAAGTGGTAAAAAAGCAGAGCGTACATTAAATACGAAAGATACAGTTGCTTACTACACAGAAAGCATTAAAAACCAACTTTCAAACTTCTTAGAGTTCGAAAACGTGGACAACCCAGCAACGATGGCTAACAACTATGACTGGCTTGGTAGCTTAGATGTAATTTCATTCTTACGCGATATCGGTAAAAACTTCGGTTTAAACTATATGTTAGCAAAAGATACAGTAGCATCTCGTTTAGAAACTGGTATTTCATTCACTGAGTTCAGTTACATGATTTTACAATCATACGACTTCTTAAACTTATACCAACACCATAATTGTCGCCTACAAATCGGTGGTAGTGACCAATGGGGTAACATTACAGCGGGTCTTGAATTAATCCGTAAATCAGAAGAAGATGCGAAAGCATTCGGTTTAACAATTCCACTTGTTACTAAATCTGACGGTACGAAGTTTGGTAAAACAGAAGGCGGAGCAATTTGGTTAGACCCAGAGAAAACAACTCCTTACGAGTTCTACCAATTCTGGATTAACACAGATGACCGCGATGTTGTTAAATACTTAAAATACTTCACATTCTTATCTCATGAAGAAATTCTTGAGCTTGAAAAGCAAGTAGCTGAAGCGCCAGAAAAACGTGCAGCACAAAAAGCATTAGGTTCTGAAATGACAAAACTTGTTCACGGCGAAGAAGCATTAGAGCAAGCAATCAAAATTTCAGCTGCACTATTCAGCGGTTCTGTAGCAGAACTAACTGCAAGCGAAATTGAACAAGGATTCAAAGACGTACCATCTGTAGAACGTACTGCAGAAGATACAGTATTAATCGACTTACTTGTAGAAAGCAAAATCTCTCCATCAAAACGTCAAGCACGTGAAGATGTAACGAACGGCGCAATCTACGTAAACGGTGAGCGTACACAAGCGTTAGACTACGTTGTAACAGAAAACGACCGCATCGAAGGTAAATTTACAATCATTCGCCGCGGTAAGAAGAAATATTTCTTAATTCGTTACTAATAAATAAAAAGCTTTGGGGAAATTCCTCAAAGCTTTTTTTGTTTTAATCTCCTTTTCGAGTTCATACGGAAATCACATGTAAGCGGTATGATAAACGTATAACAATTAGAAAGGAGTGGTAAAACGAAATGTCACTAGAAGCGTTGATTATTTTTTCTTTGCTAAATGCGGGTCAGCTTGCAGAGAATTCGAAGGTTGATATACATAAAGAGCAGAAAGATGCTTATGTATATGTTCAAAAAGAGGAAAATAAATAACTTTATTTTATATATAAACTTCAAAAGCCAATCCATTGGATTGGCTTTTTGTCAGGTTGTTGGAAAAAGAGCGTACATTTTTCTCTTTTAAACATTAGCTAAAATTTGATCATAGCACGAAGTAATAAGTGCTTCCAGATCTTTTAAGTCATTAACGTTATCAATAAAAATTCTACTCACTCCCTGTGATTTTGGGGCTTGTTCAACCACAAAATTAGGGCATAGCTGTTTAGTAGCTTCTAAATCGAGTCTTACAACTAAGGATTTTGCATCGCCATCAAGGAAGAGACGTATAAACCATTTTGTGATTACACGATTCATGATACAAAAATAACTAATGGTATCTTTATATTTGAGGTTACTGATATCTCTTTGATGCTCAGTTAAAATCTCTTTAACAATGTTAAATGCGGTTAGTTCATTTTCTGTAGTGAAAACTCTATCTGTTTTGTCTTCTTTGTTAATGTCTTCAATTATTTCGGTAGAAGCAGCTGCAACTAGGCTTGTTTCTATTTTCTCCGATGTTTTTGTTTCTTTTGGTGTTAAACCATCACTGATTATTTCTAATAGTGTTCGATTAATTGCTTTTTTAACGATTGGTCGGAATCGCTCTAAAACGTTATTTGTAATTCTAGTTGAGCTAAAGTCTCTAATTAGAAAACGAAGGAAGTCATCTGAAGGATTTTTAAATAGTTCTTTAATTGTAGAGTTTAAATTGGTCATATAAATAAGCTCTTCAGCATATTTTACGATTTCTTCAGCTTCAAAATTTTCTTTTGTAAAAGTTTCAATCGTTTCAATATCTAAATTAGTTAAATTATCCATGCTGAATGTGAAGAAAGGTTTTTCATCCATCACATTGTCATTTGTTAAATCAGTATAAAACTTGTATTCTACACCATTAGTTAGTACCCCTACTTTGACATCAGGTAAGGCATTGAAATATCTAGATAGTTGCGCATCGTGTTTAAGGAGATTTTCTGTTACAGATTTTGCCTCGATTAAAATAATTGGAACCCCATTTTTAAAAACCGCATAATCGACTTTTTCTCCCTTCTTAGTTCCGAAGTCTGCAACATACTCAGGTCTAACTTCTAAAGGATTAAAAACGTCATAACCTAGTTTTTGAAGAAAAGGAATAATTAATGATTGCTTGGTCATTTCTTCATTAGTTATGTACTCTGTTCGTTCTAAAATTTGGTTAGCTATTTTGTTTATGTCATTTCTGAATTCCATATCAATGTCTCCTCGTTATAAAGTTTAAAAATCTTTAATATTATTGTTATTCCGTGAAAATTCATAATATAACAGAGTTCTTTATGGAAACAGGGAGGTTATTCTTTTTGTTTTAGATGGGAGTATAGGGTATTGGGATTTTTATGTTATGTAGGATATAAAAATAATGGGGGAATTGAAAAAAGCCAATCCACAGGATTGGCTTTTTGTCATTAACGAGAGTAGAACTCTACGATTAATGCTTCGTTGATTTCAGCTGGTAACTCAGCACGCTCAGCGTGACGAGTGTAAGTAGCTTCTAATTTGTCAGCATCGAAAGTTAAGTATTCTGGTACGAAGTTGTTAACTTCGATCGCTTCTTTAACAACAACAAGGCTGTTAGATTTTTCGCGAACGCTGATAGTTTGACCAGGTTTTACACGGTAAGATGGGATATCTACGCGAGCGCCATCAACCATGATGTGACCGTGGTTTACTAATTGGCGAGCTGCACGACGAGTGCGAGCTAAGCCCATACGGTAAACTAAGTTGTCAAGACGAGCTTCAAGAAGGATCATGAAGTTTTCGCCGTGCTTACCAGGCATTTTACCTGCTTGGTCAAATGTGCGACGGAATTGACGCTCAGTCATGCCGTACATGTGACGAAGTTTTTGTTTCTCTTGTAATTGTAAACCGTATTCTGAAAGTTTCTTACGTTGGTTAGGACCGTGAGGACCTGGTGCGTAAGGGCGTTTTTCTAATTCTTTTCCTGTGCCGCTTAGAGAGATTCCAAGACGACGAGACAGTTTCCAAGCTGGACCTGTATAACGAGCCATAGTTGACTCCTCCTTTAAAAATGTTTTTATTTACGTAAAATAAAAACAGACGTAATCGATATTTACGGGCATTTTGTTTTCATGTACCTTCGCTCCAGCAGCAGGGAGTTACGAGATACACCTCCGTAGAGGAACAAAATACAAACGATAAACTCACATTACAAGGCTGCCTTTTTATTTTACACAAACGCTATTATATCTTTTACCCAGAGTTTCGTCAAGCGAGTACGTTTTTGTTTTATGCATATAAATTTTGGAAATTAATATAAGAAGGAATTTAAAACAATATAAAAGAAGAGATAGAAACACAAATAAAACGCTTACATAAAATGTAGTAAAAACGTTCATCAGTTTTTTACTGGTGAATATGCGGTAATAAAAACATAAAGGGGATGTTTTTATGAAAAAGAAGCATATGGAGACAGCGTTAATTCATCACGGTTATACACCTGAGGAACATAAAGGAAGTTTAACACCACCTTTATTTCAAACCTCTACGTTTACATTTGAGACTGCGCAGCAAGGAGAGGCGAGTTTTGCGGGAGTGGATCCATCTTATATTTACTCAAGGCTTGGAAATCCGACTGTGAAATTATTTGAAGAACGTATGGCGGTGTTAGAAGGAGGAGAAGAAGCACTTGCCTTCGGATCTGGTATGGCAGCTATTTCAGCAACTTTAATCGGTTTTTTAAAGGCTGGAGATCATATTATTTGTTCAAATGGATTATATGGGTGTACGTACGGTTTTTTAGAAGTGTTAGAAGAAAAATTTATGATTACGCATTCGTTTTGTGAGATGGAGACAGAGGTTGATATTGAAAATAAAATTCGTCCAAATACAAAGCTTATTTTCGTTGAAACACCGATTAATCCGACAATGAAATTAATCGATTTAAAACAAGTTATTCAGGTTGCGAAGCAAAATGGTTTACTTGTCATTGTTGATAATACGTTTTGTTCACCTTATTTACAAAGACCGCTTGAGCTTGGCTGTGACGCTGTTGTGCATAGTGCGACAAAATATATTGGTGGTCATGGCGACGTTGTGGCGGGTGTAACGATTTGTAAAACGAAAGCGTTAACTGAAAAAATTCGTCCGATGCGAAAAGATATCGGCGGCATTATGGCGCCGTTTGATGCGTGGTTATTATTACGTGGGTTAAAGACGTTAGCGGTAAGAATGGATCGTCATTGTGATAATGCAGAAAAAATTGTATCGTTCTTAAGAAAACATGATGCGTTAGAAAGTGTTTGGTATCCAGAAGGGGAGTTAGCATCTCGTCAAATGAAGCGCGGGGGCGGTGTTATTTCTTTTTCAGTAAAAGGCGGAAAAGAAGAGACGCAAGCATTTATTAATGACCTCCACTTTATTACAATTGCGGTGAGTTTAGGAGATACAGAAACGTTAATTCAGCATCCAGCAACGATGACGCACGCTGCGATTCCAGCTGAACTAAGAAAAGAAATGGGCATTTTCGATAATTTAATACGCTTATCGGTTGGTTTAGAATCTTGGGAGGATATCGTTTCTGATTTAGAGCAAGCATTAAAGAAAATATCTACTGTTAATCAATAAAAAAAGAGTGAGCTATCGATTTTGTACAGGACGTACTAAATCGATAACTCGCTCTTTTCTTTTTACATATGTTTTAGGAGTGTTTCCACAAACTTTTCTAAATAGCGCTGATCTACTTCATCAAAACGATTCTTTTCAGGACTATCAATGTCAAGTACACCAATGACAGCTCCTTCTTTCACAATCGGTACAACGATTTCTGAATTAGAAGCACTATCGCAAGCGATGTGACCTGGGAATTGGTGAACGTCCGCTACAAGCTGCGTTGTTTTCGTTTCAGCTGCTACGCCGCAAACGCCTCGTCCAAATGGAATGCGTACGCAAGCAGGCATTCCTTGGAACGGTCCAAGGACAAGCTGATTTCCTTCTGTTACGTAAAAGCCAACCCAATTAACGCGATCTAAAAATTGGTTTAATAATGCGGACGCATTTGATAAGTTTGCGACTACGTTTGATTCGCCAGTTAATAACGCATCCAGTTGTTTAATTACTGTCTCATATTGCTGCACGCGAGATCCTGCATAACTTTCTTTAGTAAACATGGAAACAGCTCCTTTTTTATCGAGATGTGTAAAATATTAGCAAAATACGATGTATTTCACATGACTTTGTCGATAGAAAATTAAAGGAATTTGTCTTAAAAGTCAAGAAATTTAAACTATAGCTGTTCATTGAGAGGAAGTGAGCGCATGAAGCAGACGAAACAAAAAGTAATTGATGCGGCAATATCGTTGTTTAATACGAAAGGTTATGATGGAACGTCGGTGCGAGACATTGCAAAGCGAGCGGATGTGAATGTAGCGAATATTTCATATTATTTTGCTGGGAAGCAAGGTTTATTAGAACAGCTTATTACTGATTTTTTAGAAGGGTATATTCATGTGATTGAAATTTCGTTTGAACAGAGAGAGTATTTGTCGGCTAAAGATGTGATGGTGCAAATGGTGCGTGGGATGTTACGATATCAATTTGAAAATAGAGAACTAACACGTTTCTTCTACCGAGAGCTTTCGCTTGATACGACATTAATTCGTGAAGTGATGACCGTTTATTTTTCTAAAGAAAGATATTATATAGAGCAAATTATTAGACAAGGACAAATGAAACAAGAATTTCAGAAAGTATCATTTACAATGTTTATGACGCAATTAAAAGGCATGATAAATATGCCGTTTTTATATCCACAATATATATCAGAAGTACTGCATTCTTTCCCGTCTGAGACATTTTTCATAGAAATGTACACGAAAGAGATTGAGCAATGGATGGAACAAGCATTATGTAAAGCAAATATGTACCATGAATGGCCAAGAGCTGTTCATATGTGAAGAATCCCCACCTAACGAACTGAGGT
Organism: Bacillus sp. 22475; assembly: GCF_052044835.1. Classification (NCBI taxonomy): domain Bacteria; kingdom Bacillati; phylum Bacillota; class Bacilli; order Caryophanales; family Bacillaceae; genus Bacillus; species Bacillus sp. 22475. The sequence goes on from NZ_JBQENW010000006.1 coordinate 181,510, forward strand.
GGGGATTTTTATGTTTACTTTTCTTTGCCATAAATTGTTACATAATAGCGCGATAATTGTTAATGCAGCTCCAGCGATTTCGATTTTATCGACTGTATAACCTCGAAACATAGAACCAATCAGTGCAAGGATAGGGACTAAATTCATAAATAATATGCCGTTAATAGATGAAATATAGCGATTTCCCATATTCCAGCAAAATACAGCGATAACTCCTGCGATAATCGACATATAAAGGAGCTCAAAACGAACGCTCACAACTGTACGCAGTGACGGCATAGTAACTATATTTGTGTACGTTAAGAAAGTAACAATAACGATGAGTGAAATTGAGCCAAATAAACAAGTTAATGTCGTATATCGAAGTGGTGACCAAGATTGAAAACGAGCACCCCCGTTTGTATAAATGACCCAGCAAGTAACGCCGCATAGCATCAATATATTTGTCGATAAGTGGCTTGCAGCTCCAAATAATAAGTGGATATTTCCTTTTGAAATGACAAGCATAACACCGAGTAATGCAACGAACATACAAAGGAATGTGTAGTTTTGTGGGCGCTTGTTTTTTGTTATCCATTGTAATGATAAGGCAATTAGTGGCATGAGAGACTGAATCATCGCTGCATGGATTGCTCCAGAAGGCCCGGCAAGTTGTTGTCCGTAGAAAACGAGAAAACCATATCCCGCGAAACCGAATGTCCCGTAAAAGAACAGAGAAAGTGTTCTTTTTTCTAAGCGGAGTGAAGTCTTCCCTTCAGTAATTAATAGCAAAATAAGAAAAATAATAGCTGCTGATCCATAGCGAATCGTTGTGAAGAAGAACGGATCGATAAATTGCAGGGCATTTGCCATTACAGGAAACATAAATCCCCAGGCAGTTACGGCGAGTAAGCACAGAAAGGATCCGAGTAGCATTTGTTTTTTGTTCAAGAGTATCTTTCCCCTTTACATTTCGTTATAGTAAGTTGATGAAATAAGTATAAAGAGTAATTGTTTATAGGAGGAAATATCGATTTCTTATAACGGTTATAACTTTTTGTTAGAGGTGTGTACGATGGATTTGGAGGCAGTACGATCGTTTATCGAAGTGAAGCATACGCGAAGTTTATCAAAGGCAAGTAAGATTTTACATATATCTCAACCAGCGCTTAGTAAGCAAATTCAAAAGTTAGAAGCGGATTTAGAGGTTACTTTACTTAAGCGTTCTGCGCAAGGAGTGGAGTTAACGGAGGCAGGAGAGTTATTTATAAAAAGAATGCTACCGATTTTGGAACAAATAAATGAAGCAAAAACAGAAATGAGGGGGTATCAAGAGAACCGAAAGTTTTCAATTGGTATACTACCGAGTTTAGCAGAGCATTACATATTAGAGTGTAAAGATGTATTAGGTGATGAGTTCGAAGTAGAGTGGCAAATCGGACATACGGAAGTATTAAGAGATTTATTTAAAGCGCGGGAGATTGACGCGATGTTCATCGATTCAGTAGTAGAAGGTGCTACGTATATAAAAGAAGTGCAACAAGAGAAAATTGTTTGTGTCATTTCAAATAATCATCCGTATAAAGAGAAGAAAGTCATTCAAATAGAAGAGCTGCAAAATGAAAAATTAATTGTATATCCAGAAATATGTGATGTAAGGAAAATGATTATGAACATGTTTCATGAGATAGGTGTAAAACCAACTATAGCTGTGGAAACATCTTACGCAGAACCGATGCTTGCAATGGTAAAAGCTGGCCTTGGCATCACTTTACTTCCAGAAAGGGCAGTAGAGCAGTCTGTAAGGCAGGGAAATGTACATGGAATTTCTGTTGAACCACCACTCATGCGGAAAATTTATTTCGTATCTCATACGAAAGATTGTTTGTTATTACAATCATTTGAGGATAGGTAGTGAGGTAGGCGGAATATTGAGAAAGATTACAATCGCATTGAAAGAAACATGAAATTTTAAAAAAAACTAGGTCAAAAACAAGCCATTACATGGTATGATTAGTACATTGTTAGTTGTTAAATATAGGGGAATTCCCTTTTTATACATAATGCCTTCCATTTCATAAACGGAACGGACAAAAAAAGAGATATAACTAGGAGGCTTTTTTGCATGGATTCTATCCTGACGATCGTTATCATTGTAGTAAGCTCTATTCTAGTGCTGCTCATGATAGAGCTTGTGATAAGAAATCGTTCATATAAAGATATTGAAGCACTGGAGCAGTGGAAACAAGAGATAAAAGATAAACCTGTGGCAGATGAACTAAAACGGGTAAAAGATTTAAACATGACGGGTCAAACAGAAGAACTGTTTGGTAAATGGCGTGAAGAATGGGATGAAATTGTATCAACAACCCTTCCGAAAGCTGACAAAGATTTAGCGCAAGCGCGAAAATTCGCCTCGCAATTCTCCTTCCGAAAAGCAAAGCATGCGATGAACGAATCCATAAGTGGTTTAGATGACGCTGATAATCGTATTACAGGTGTTTTAAATGAATTACAGCAATTGTTAGAAAGCCATGAGAAAAATAGCTCGGAAATTGAAGGGTTACGTGATACATATCGTAGTATGAAAAAGAGTGTTCTTGCTCATAGACATATGTATGGAGCAGCAGAGCAGAAAATCGAAGAGATGCTAGACGCTGAATCTAATAAATTTAAAAGCTTTGAAGAAGCAACAGATAATGGTGACTACTTAAAAGCGAGAGAAATTGTTATTAGTTTAGAAGAAGGTTTAGCAAGTTTAGAAATCATTATTCACCAAATTCCAGATTTATTAGTAGAGTGTCAAGCGACGCTACCAGTTCAACTGGAAGATTTATTACAGGGTCATAATGATATGGTAAGACAAGGTTATGTATTAGAGTATTTGGAAATCCCTAAAGAAGTTCGTGATATGACGACACAACTAAACACATGTTTAATGGATATACAGGAGCTTCATATAACAGAAGCGGCTGAAAAAGTGGAAGACTTAAAAACTCGTTTAGATGGTTTCTATGATCAACTTGAGCAAGAGGTGCATGCGAGACATTATGTGGAGCAAAAAACACTTTCTGTTTATGAAGACTTAGAAGAAATACGTATCGAAACGATTGAAACGAAAACAGAAACACAACTTGTGAAACAAAGCTATCAATTGCAAGATAAGGATATTGAATCTCAAAAAGTAATTGAAAAGCAAATGCACATTTTAACGAAACGTTTTGAAATGCTACAATTACGCGTTGCTGAACAAGATATTGCCTTCTCTATTATTCGTGAGGAACTAGAAGAGGTTTATGAGCAATGTGAAACGTTAAAAGTACTTCATGCAGAATATAAAGAAATGCTGCAAACGATGCGTAAAGAAGAATTTGAAGCGCGTGAGAAGTTACAAGAAATGCGAAATACTATTTTTGAAACGAAACGCTTTATGCAAAAGTCGAATTTGCCAGGTCTCCCAGAGAGTATTATGGAAGATTTAAAAAGAGGGCAAATGGCAATGCAAGCTGTATATGAACAATTAGAAGTGAAGCCGTTAAATATGAACGCTGTAAATAGCAGTTTAGAAGAAGCATACACAACTGTGAACGGTGTAGCTGAAATGACAGAAGATTTAATTGGACAAGCGTATTTAGTTGAAAAATTAATTCAATACGGTAACCGTTACCGCAGTCATGATGAAAGCCTTGCAGAAAGCTTAAATTATGCGGAGAAATTATTCCGTGAATATCAATACGATGCAGCTTTAGAACAAGCCGCTTCTGTACTAGAGCAACTTGAACCTGGTGTTGTTCAAAAAATAGCTGAATATGTAGACAATGAACAAACCCTTTCATAAAAGGGTTTGTTTTTTTGTGTAATTTTGCAGGCGATGTTGCTATAATGAATAGCGGAATACAGTAAGGTTATTCGTTTCAAAATAAAGTGAAACTGTAATCAGTGGGGGGATTCATCCTCCACTGATTACTAGTTGAACCAATCGGGCATTTACGGGCAGTTGATCTCCTACCTAACTTCTTTGCTCTAGTTGAACTTTGAGGTGAGAGTCTTACTGCCCGTTAATGCGGGGTAAAGTGAAACTGTAATCAGTGGGGGTATCTCACTAATTATTATTCACTAATCGGGATAAAACGGAACCTTTGCGTAGTCTTAGCGTAATGACACGTATTTATGATATGATTATATGATGTGATAGCGCTGAAAGGGGAAGAACGATGATCTATTTTGATAATAGTGCGACGACGAAGCCATATCCAGAAGCTCTTCAATCGTACGTGACGGTTGCTGGGAAATATTTTGGTAATCCTTCTTCTATTCATTCGCTTGGAGGAGAGGCAGAGCGTCTATTAACACAATCAAGAACGATTGCAGCGCAGCTTCTTCACGTTAAACCTTCTGAAATTATTTTCACATCAGGTGGAACGGAAGGGAACAACCTTGCGATTAAAGGGATAGCGATGAGGAATCGTTCGCGCGGCAAACATATCATTACAACAAATATTGAACACGCGTCTGTGTTTGAGGCATATAAGCAATTAGAAGAACTCGGATTTGATGTAACATATTTACCGGTTAACGAGCATGGTGTTGTATCGGTAGAGGATGTAAAACGAGCACTTCGTGAAGATACGATTCTTGTATCAATTATTCATGTGAACAACGAAACTGGAGCAATTCAGCCCGTTGCTGAAATTGGAACGTTATTATCGAATCATCCGAAAATAAGATTCCATGTAGATCATGTACAAGGGATAGGAAAAGTACCGCTTGATTTGTATGCTTCTCATATTGATCTTTGCTCAATATCTGGACATAAATTCCACAGTGTAAAAGGAACGGGTCTTCTTTATATACGTGATGGCGTAAGATTAGATCCGATTTTATCAGGTGGTCAACAAGAGCTTAAGTATCGCTCTGGTACAGAGAATTTACCTGGCATTGTAGCGATGGTGAAAGCTCTTCGCATGACAATGGAACAAGTGAAAGAAAAGGTAGCTCATTTGCAAAGTTTACAAGCAGAGCTTGTCAGCTTCTTTAAAGAGATGGAAGATGTGACAATTAATACATCGCTTGCATATGCAGCACCGCACATTTTAAATGTATCATTTGTTGGTTTAAAACCAGAAGTAGTCGTTCATGCTTTAGAAGAACACGGTGTATATGTATCAACGAAATCAGCTTGTTCTTCAAAAGCAAATGAAGTGAGCAGAGTGTTAGTGTCAATGGGAGTGCCGCATGCAGTAGCTGCAAGCGCTATTCGTATTAGTTTGGCACCAGACAACACGATGGAAGAAGTAAAACAATTTGAAGGTATTGTAAAAGAGACAATGCCAAAATTATATGAAGTGATGAGGTAAAGAAATATGATGACATATGAATATATTTTAGTGCGTTACGGAGAAATGACGACAAAAGGTAAAAACCGTTCTAAATTTGTAAGCACATTAAAAGATAACGTGAAGTTCAAACTGAAAAAGTTCCCAAATATTAAAATTGATGCAACGCATGACCGTATGTACATCCAGTTAAATGGTGAAGATCATGAAGCAATCTCTGAAAGATTGAAAGACGTATTTGGTATTCATAAGTTTAACTTAGCGATGAAAGTACCATCAGAATTAGAAGACATTAAAAAAGGTGCATTAGCAGCGTTCTTACAAGTAAAAGATGATGTGAAAACATTTAAAATTACAGTGCACCGTTCTGATAAGCGCTTCCCAATGAAGACGATGGAGTTACTTCCAGAAATCGGTGGGCACATTTTAGAAAATACAGAGGATATCACAGTAGACGTCCATAATCCAGATGTGAATGTACGTGTAGAAATTCGCAGTGGTTACAGCTATATTATGTGTGGTGAGCACATGGGAGCTGGCGGTTTACCAGTTGGCGTTGGCGGAAAAGTAATGGTACTTCTTTCTGGTGGTATTGATAGCCCAGTAGCAGCGTACTTAACGATGAAACGCGGCGTATCTGTGGAAGCAGTTCACTTCCATAGCCCACCTTTCACAAGTGAGCGTGCAAAACAAAAAGTAATCGATTTAGCACAAGAGTTAACGAAATACTGTAAACGTGTAACGCTTCACCTTATTCCGTTTACAGAAGTGCAAAAAACGATTAATAAAGAAATCCCATCTAGCTATTCAATGACGGTTATGCGCCGTATGATGATGCGTATTACAGAGCAGATTGCTGAGGAGCGTAACGCACTTGCAATCACAACTGGTGAAAGTCTTGGACAAGTAGCAAGCCAAACATTAGATAGCATGCATACGATTAACGAAGTAACAAACTACCCAGTTATTCGTCCGCTTATTACGATGGATAAATTAGAAATTATTAAAATTGCTGAAGAAATCGGCACGTATGATATTTCAATTCGTCCATACGAAGATTGCTGTACAGTATTCACACCAGCTAGCCCGGCGACGAAACCGAAGCGTGAAAAAGCAAATCGATTTGAAGCGAAATACGATTTCACACCGTTAATCGAAGAAGCTGTAGCGAACAAAGAAACAATGGTATTACAAACAGTTGAAGTAGTGGCGGAAGAAGAAAAATTCGAAGAACTTTTCTAAAACCATAAATTACCATATCTAAAATGTGTATGAAGTCATGTTATTTATCACACTCTATACTCACAAGGAGGTGATATAACATGGCACGTAGCACAAATAAATTAGCGGTTCCTGGTGCTGAATCAGCATTAGACCAAATGAAATACGAAATCGCTCAAGAGTTTGGTGTTCAACTTGGAGCGGATGCAACATCTCGCGCTAACGGTTCTGTTGGTGGCGAAATTACAAAACGTCTAGTTTCACTAGCTGAGCAACAATTAGGCGGTTACCAAAAATAATCCCATATGATGGCTTAGAAAGAGCGGGTTCTCCCGCTCTTTCTTTTTGTTGTTCATATTAGTATAAATTCATTTCGACAAAAGCATAAAAAAATTGTCAAAAGAAGAGGGTTCAAAATTTACTGAAAATTCTTTATTATATAAGGGAGGCATAAAGAAAAAGGAGGATGTTTATGAAGAGAGAGGAATTGTTGGCACCATCATCTTATAATTTAGTTTCAGAAATAGAGAAATATACAGACGATAAAGAGAAGCTTGCTTTAATTTGGCAAGATGATAAAGGGAATAGACGAGAAGTTACATATTTTGAATTAATGCAAGGTGCAAATAAAATTGGAAACGCTTTTATAAAAAGTGGCTTACAAAAAGGGGACAAGCTCCTTATTATGATGCCACGTTTAATCGAAGCTTACATGACGTATATCGCTGCGATTAAAGCAGGATTTGTCGTAATTCCGAGTTCGGAAATGTTACGTAAAAAAGATATCGAATATCGAATTGGACATGGAGAAGTAAAAGCGATAGTAAGTTATGAGCCGTACATTGGACAGTTTGATGATATAGAAGCAATGGAATCTCTTCAAAAATTCGTCCTGAGCGAGCAGTCAGTAGACGGATGGATCAATTTAAAAACAGCGTTAGAAACAGAGAGTGACATGTTAGAAATGGCGAAGACAGATAAAGAAGATATGGTCTTTTTATCTTACACGTCAGGAACGACAGGGAATCCGAAAGGTGTCGTTCATACACATGCGTGGGCATACGCTCATTTACGTACGAGCGCTCCAAATTGGCTCGGAATTGAAGAGAATGATATTGTATGGGCAACAGCTAGTCCAGGCTGGCAAAAGTGGATTTGGAGCCCGTTTTTAGCAACGCTAGGATCAGGGGCAACAGGGTTTGTATATCACGGTAAGTTTGAACCGAAAACGTACCTGAACTTATTAGACGATAATAAGGTGAATGTACTTTGTTGTACACCGACTGAGTATAGATTAATGGCAAAGGTAGAAGATTTAAGCCAGTACAATTTAGAGGCATTACATAGCGCTGTATCAGCAGGTGAGCCGTTAAATAGAGAAGTCATTGGAACGTTCCAAAAGCACTTTCATATTACAGTGAGAGACGGGTATGGGCAAACGGAAAATACATTACTTGTTGGTGTAATGAAAGGGATGGATATTAGACCAGGTTCAATGGGGAAACCAACGCCAGGTAACCACGTCGATATCGTAAATGAGGAAGGTACTCCAGTTAAAGTAGGCGAAGTTGGTGATATTGCAGTTCACATTGAAACGCCGGCCCTCTTTAAACAATATTACAAAGACGATGAACGTACAGCGATGCAATTCCGCGGTGATTATTATATTACAGGTGATAAAGCGAAGAAAGATGAAGACGGCTACTTCTGGTTTGAAGGGCGCGGTGATGATATCATTATTAGCTCTGGTTATACAATCGGGCCGTTTGAAGTAGAGGATGCACTTGTAAAACATCCTTACGTAAGAGAATGTGCAGTTGTCGCAAGTCCTGATGAAATTCGTGGAAGTGTCGTGAAGGCATTTATCGTATTAAGAGAGAATATAGAAAAGAACGAAGAAACATTAATTCCAACACTCCAACAACATGTCAAAGAACTCACTGCACCATATAAATACCCTCGCAAAATTGAATTTGTAGATGAACTACCAAAAACGATTTCTGGAAAAATTCGCCGTATTGAACTTAGAAAACAAGAGATGGAGATTCCGTCAAAATAATTTTGAAAACAGTGAAGTAAATAGTTGAATGAAATGCAAAACAATGATAATATAAAAACGAACACAAGTTCGATTTTATAAACTTAAAAAAGAGGTGTCCGTATGATTTTAGGGATTAATCCGTACTTAGTTTTAGATGGTAGTGGGCAAGAAGCTGTACAGTTTTATAAAGAGGCTTTAGATGCAAAAGTAGAAGTCATGCAAACTTTTGGTGACATGCCTGAAAATCCAGAATACCCGATTCCAGCTGAAGCAAAAGAGCGCGTTTTACACGCTACTTTAAAAGTTGGTAATACGGATCTTATGATTTCTGATACATTCCCAGGTCAAGGGCATGCAATCGGATCTCAAGTAACAATCGCAATTCAAATTAGTAATGCAGAAAAAGCAAAAGAAGTATTCGATAAGTTACAAGAAGGTGGAGAAGTTATCATGCCACTTCAAGAAACATTCTGGAGCCCAGCATACGGACAAGTAAAAGATAAATTTAATATTGAATGGCAAGTTACAACGTCTACTACTGAACAAAAGTAATTTTTAGAAAAGCACCATGTTTTGAAATGGTGCTTTTTTCTATACAATAAAGTAGAGGAGATGAAATATATGGGAGAAATTTGGTACGGCGGCACTATTTACACGATGAAGGAAGAAACTGAAACAGCGGATGCGATTTACGTTGAAAACGGCATAATCGTTGATATTGGGAGTAAAGAAGAGCTAGAAGCCCAATATTCGATGGGGAAATTGTATAATTTAGAAGGAAAAACAATGATTCCAGGTCTCGTTGATAGTCATATGCATCTTATTGGGCATGGAGAGAGATTACTCCGTCTAGATTTATCAAATTGTACATCTTATGGTGAAGTGCTTACTCTTGTTCAGAAGCGAGTGGAAGAAGCTCCAAAGGGCTCTTGGATTATTGGAGAAGGATGGAATGAAAATAACTTTACAGATACGAAAGATGTTCACACGCGTGATTTAGATGAAATTTCGAAAGAACACCCCATTTTATTAAAGCGAGTTTGTCGTCACGTTACATGGGTGAATTCATACATATTGCAAGAAGCGAACATAACAGAAGCGACGCAAAATCCAAAAGGCGGGAAAATCGGTAGGGATTCATCAAATAAGTTAACAGGACTTTTATATGAACAAGGACAAGAATTAATTAAACATGTTCAGCCTGAAATTGATGAAGCGTATTTACAAAGAGCTTTGCAAACAGCGATTAAAGATTGCTGGAAATACGGACTTGTAGGCGGGCATACGGAAGATTTAAATTACTACGGTGGTTTTAGAAAAACATATAATGCGTTTTCTCACGTTATAAAAGAAATGCCATTTAAAGCACATTTGCTCGTTCACCATGAAGTAGCACATGAACGAAAAGAATATGAAAATGAACATTATATTGAATTTGGGGCAATGAAAATTTTTTCTGACGGTTCTTTTGGAGGAAGAACAGCATTATTAAGTGAACCGTATGAAGATGCAAAGGAAACGGATGGGGTTGCAATTTTCTCGCGTGAAGAACTTGCAGAATTAGTGAAGAAAGCACGAGACTTACATATGCCAGTTGCGATTCATACTATCGGTGACTTGTCGCTTGAATATGTCATTGATGCACTCGAATTATATCCACCAGCAGAAGGGTTACGTGACCGTATTATTCATTGTCAGCTTGCTCGTGAAGAGTTGATAGAAAGAATGAAAAACTTGCAAGCCATTATCGATATACAGCCAGTCTTTCTTTCATCAGATTTTCCATCAGTCATTGAAAAACTGGGAGAACACCGTCTTCGTTATGCGTATGCTTGGAAGACATTACTGGAAGCAGGACTACATTGTAATGGTGGTTCAGATGCTCCTATTGAACAAGTAAATCCATTTCTAGGCATATATAGCGCTGTTACACGTAGAAGTTTTATTGACGGTGTATGCTATATGCCTGAGGAAAGATTAACGGTATATGAGGCTGTTTCTTTATTTACAACAGGAAGTGCCTATGCAATCGGAAAAGAAGCGAAACGAGGGCAAATTACAAAAGGATATGAAGCAGACTTTACAATATTAGACCGCAATATTTTTGAAATTGAGGCAGAAGAAATAAAAGAAGTACAAGCAGAAATGACCGTAATAGATGGCCGAGTTGTCTATAGAAAAGATGTGTAAAAATATATCAGCGATTTTCGGAATATATCGACTTACCGACAAAAACTGGCAAGAATAACGGTCGGATAGTAAGAGATTATTGTCCGCGCCAATCGGGATAAATAAATAACCGCAGAATTATGGAATTCCATAATTCTGCGGTTATTTTAATCCTATAAAAACGTTCTCTGTACTTTTTCCCAGAACGAATTATTTTTTAATTTAACTGTTTTAATTTGTTTATCGCTTAAGCGTACAACAGCTTTTTCCACTTGTTTAATGCTAAGCGCTTCGTTATCCATGCCGATAACAGGATAATCGTTACCGTCTGGTCTTAGTTTTAAAGTTAATGTACGTTCGTGATTTAAAATGAACGGTGAACCGAGCGTACGGTAAGTGTTGTTGTTTAAAGATGCTAGTTCGCTTACTTGGAAACATGGAATAAGTGGGTCAACAACTGCACCATGCAATGATTTATTGTAAGCTGTACTTCCTGTTGGGGTAGAAACTACTAAACCGTCCCCTCTAAATGTTTCGAAATATAAATCATCAACGTGAACATCTACAACGAATGTTTTAATAATGCTAGAACGTAATGAGAACTCATTTAAACAATAGAAAGATGTACCATGATCTACATCTACCTGAATTGTTGGATATTTTCGCACTTCAATTTCATTTTTTGTAATTTCTTGAAGGGCTGTATCAATGTGATCAATGTGAAAATCGCAGTAGAACGAAGTTTCATCTTTCGTAGAAATCCCTGCGTATAAGCAATCTTCTCTAAAACCAGTTTTACGAACGGCTTGTAAGAAGGTTGCATCATCTCCAACACTGACGATAGCGTTTGCATTTTTTGGATGATCTAATATGGTAAATCCATTCTCTTCTAAAATACGATAGATTGGTTTCATTTTTTCAACGAGCGTTGCTTTGTCATCACCATAAAAGAAAAATAAATTGCGACGATCTGCCATTATGTATCCCTCCACTGCAGTTAAATTTTCTGTTTTTCGTGCTACATATCATTAGAGTCCGTTCCCTGATGATATGTTCAAATAATATATTTCGATACAAATTGTCAAAATACCTTTTTATTTTTAGAAAAATTTTTATATTCAATCTTATGGAACTCTGTTTAATGATGAATAAAGTTGTCGATAATGGGTACGGAGTGAAAGGATGATACGTATGAAGTGGCTCGTAATTGGAATAATAATTCTTCTCCTTTTTATTTTGCTTATACTATTGTCGAAAATATCGCTTAAGGTGACATTTTTATATTCAGAAATGGAAAAGCAATGTTTATTTCAAGTGAAAATATGGATGATTCGATATACATTTGATGTATTGGAAAGAATTGAAAAACAGCAGAAAAAAACAGGACAGAAAATCGAAAAAGCTGAAGAGGACGGCGGACTCGATAATAAAATTATGGCGCAACTTGACAGCATTGGTGAACTGATAAAAAAGCTTCAAGAAGTTCATACTATTGTTAAAGATTTTCTCAAACGAGTGAAAATCAATGGTTGGAAATGGCATACACAAATTGGAGCAGGCGACGCAGCTAGTACTGGAATTGTCACTGGATATGCATGGGGGACAAAAGGTATGGCTGCTGGAGTTGTCGGACAATATATGCATATTGTCGATGTACCAGAATTTGAAATTACTCCTGTTTTTCAAGGGAAAGGATTTGCGTCAAGATGTGAGTTAACAGCATCTTTTCGTATATTCCGCACTATAAAAACAGCGGTGAAATTGCTCATATTTATGAGGAAGCAAAAATCTGGTATGACAGAAAAATCTGTTCAAGCATAGGGGGGATATAGAATGGACCATCCAATTCAAGGTTTAATGACAACCGCAATGCAGCATTTGAAACAAATGACTGATGTAAATACAATTGTTGGTGACCCAATTAAAGCGGCAGATGGAAGTGTAATTCTTACTGTTTCGAAAGTAAGTTTTGGATTTGCTGCTGGTGGAAGTGAATTTGGTAAAGTAGAACATTCAGGCCGCCATCCATTTGGCGGGGGAAGTGGCGGAGGAGTTTCTATTAATCCTGTTGCCTTTCTTGTTATAAATGGAGATGGTGTGAAAGTATTGCACTTAGATAAACAAACACACGTCATCGATAAAATAATTGAATTAGCTCCACAAGCTGTTGATAAAGTGAAAGAAATGATGGATAAACGAAAAGAAGATGATCCTGAATTTCAAATTTAACGAATAAAGAAGCTAATCAATAGGTTAGCTTCTTTAATTTTTTTGTAAATAAAGCGATTTTATTTGCATTATCGATAGGGACAAACTATCATTTACATTGTACATATTTTGTTTAAATAAGGGAGGATTTTCAAGTGGCAAACGTAACTTTTAAAGGTAATCCAATGACTTTAGTTGGAACAGAAGTTAAAGTTGGCGATCAAGCGCCAAACTTCCAAGTATTAGCAAACGACTTATCTCCAGTAAGTTTAGAAACATACAAAGGCGAAGTAAAATTAATTAGTGTTGTACCTTCAATCGACACAGGTGTGTGTGATGCACAAACACGTCGTTTTAACCAAGATGCAGCAGGTATTGAAAACGCAAAAGTATTAACAATTAGCGCTGATTTACCATTCGCTCAAAAACGCTGGTGTGCAGCAAACGGTTTAGAAAATGTTGTAACACTTTCTGACCACCGTGATCTTTCATTCGGTGAAGCTTACGGCTTAGTAATGAAAGAACTTCGTTTACTTGCTCGTGCAGTATTCGTAGTAGATAGCAATGACAAAGTAGTTTACGCAGAATACGTAAGCGAAGGTACAAGCCATCCAAACTATGAAGCAGCATTAGAAGCAGCTAAATCTGCGAAGTAATGTGATGAAAATGACCTCTTATAAAGAGGTCGTTTTTTCTCATATATTGCTCTGTAACAGCATCGATATATGAGAAAAAACGTTATATCATATATAAATAAAGGGGAGCTCTTTACAGGAGGTCGCTTTTTCTTTTTGGAAAAAATCACTTTGTGGTATGATATAAGTTATGTGTAAAAGAGAGAAGGAGGAGTGTACGTGAGTCAGACAGTAGAAACATTATTTTCTATTTTTGATTCTTCTGCGGTAGTTTTACGTAAAGAATTAGATGTAACATATTTAGAGGCGCTTGTAGAGACAGGTGATAACTTGTTTGAGGGAGCGATTTTACAAGAGGAATTATCCGAATCAGCAATTGAAAGGCTGAATCGTGAATATAGTACGTTTAATGAAGAAACATATAAAGGTGAAGAAATTCGTAAAGCATTTCAGTTAGCCATCTTAAAAGGAATGAAAGAAGGCGTACAAGCGAATCATGAAATGACACCTGATGCAGTTGGAATGTTCATGAGTTACTTATTCCATAAATTTATGCAAGGTCAAAATGAAATTACAGTTTTAGATCCTGCAATTGGAACAGGTAACTTAATGACTACAGTGTTTAATAGCGCCAAAGAAGGACTAACAATGAGTGGATTTGGTGTAGAAGTGGATGAAGTGCTAATTAAACTTGCTTTAGTAAATGCAAATTTACAAAAGCATGCAATCGAATTCTTCCATCAAGATGGACTAGCACCACTTTATATCGATCCAGTTGATGCAGTCATTTCAGACTTACCGATTGGTTACTATCCAAACGAAATCGGTGCCAGTGAATATAAATTAAAAGCAGATGAAGGAATGTCGTATGCTCATCACTTATTTATTGAACAAAGTGTGAAACATACGAAAGAGGGCGGGTACTTATTCTTCTTAGTACCAAACTTCATTTTTGAAAGTGACCAGGCACCAAAATTACATGCATTTATTAAAGAAACATGCTTTATTCAAGGGTTATTACAGCTACCTGTTTCCATGTTTAAAAACGAGAAAAATGCAAAAAGTATATTTGTTCTCCAAAAGAAAGGCTCTAATGTAACAATGCCAAAACAGGCGTTATTAGTGGAGTTGCCTAAATTCTCTAACATGAAGGCGATGGAGAACATTATGGATCAATTAAATACTTGGTTTGCAACACATAAATAAAGCTGGGTATATGTAACAGAGTTAGTGATTCATGTAGTACAGTTTTATATAATATGTCATATTTTTAAATATATACTAGATTTAACTGAATTTTTTTGAAATCTGTAATATATATTTTTTCTTGGTGTTACAATTTTTTCACTTGAAATATATGTCGGACGATGTTTAAATTAAAATCGTGAGTATAAAATTTGCTAATGATGAAACGTTTTCATATTTAGTGAATTTGATCAGATAAAATCGAGCGGTTTGTGGAAACATCCACACAACTACCAAGAGAAAAAGGGGCGAAAGACTAGATGTCAAAAATCATCGCGATTAACGCAGGAAGCTCTTCCTTAAAATTCCAATTATTTGAAATGCCAAGTGAAACAGTATTAACAAAAGGTTTAGTAGAACGTATCGGTTTAGAAGATAGTATCTTCACTATTACTGTAGATGGCGAAAAACAAAAAGAAATTACAAACATTCCAGATCACGCAGTAGCAGTTAATATGCTTCTAAAAAAATTAACTGAAAACGGAATCGTTAAATCTCTAGATGAGATTGGCGGTATCGGTCACCGTGTTGTTCACGGCGGCGAAAAATTTGCTGACTCTGTTTTAATTACTGATGAAGTATTAGCTGATATCGAAGAATTAAGCGATTTAGCACCACTTCATAACCCAGCAAACGTTGTTGGTATTAAAGCATTCCAAGAAGTATTACCAAACGTACCAGCAGTAGCAGTATTCGATACAGCATTCCACCAAACAATGCCGGAATCTGCATTCCTATACAGCTTACCATATGAGTACTATGAAAAATTCGGCATCCGTAAATACGGTTTCCACGGAACTTCTCATAAATATGTAACTGAGCGTGCAGCTGAATTATTAGGTCGTCCAATTGAAAGCTTAAGCTTACTTTCTTGTCACTTAGGTAACGGTGCAAGTATCGCAGCAGTAGAAGGCGGTAAATCTATCGATACTTCTATGGGCTTCACTCCACTTGCTGGTGTAACAATGGGTACACGTTCTGGTAACCTTGACCCTGCGTTAATTCCATACATCATGGAAAAAACAGGCCAAACAGTAGAAGAAGTAGTTAACGTATTAAACAAGAAGAGTGGTATGTTAGGTCTTACTGGTTACTCTAGTGACCTACGTGACATCATTGCGAAAGAAGAAGAAGGCGACCACCGTGCGAAAGTAGCACTTGATGTATTCGTAAGCCGTATCCACAAATACATCGGTTCTTACACAGCTCGTATGAAAGGTGTAGACGCAATCATCTTTACAGCTGGTGTAGGTGAGAACAGTGCGATTATTCGTGAGCGCGTATTAGAAGGCCTTGAGTACATGGGCGTATACTTCGATGTAAAACGTAATAACGTATTCGGTGAAGAAGCATTCATCAGCTTCCCACACTCTCCAGTAAAAATTATCGTAATTCCAACTGACGAAGAAGTTATGATTGCTCGTGACGTACTACGTCTTGGAGATATTGGTTAATATATGAAATGAAAGACGAGATCTTATAGGATCTCGTCTTTTTTCTTTTGGATGTATTTTAAAATTCCATCCGGATATAATATTTTTTCTTTCTGAATGAATGCCGTAATAGGAATCCATTTCGCATACGCTACTGTTTGCTCATCTTGTATATTTAATATTTTCATTTCATATAGTGATATGTCTAATAAGCGCAAAGAATATAGTTGAATGATTTCATGACCAATGCCCCCATCTAGATGAAAGACATTTTCTAAACAACCTAAATAATTGATGATTTCTATCTCCGTATGAAGCTCTTCTGTAAACTCCCGAATAACAGTATGTGCTGATTTTTCACTAAGTTCAATGGAACCGCCAAGAGGACGATAATATGTTTCGCCTTCTGTATGATATTCTTGTACGAGAAGGCAATCTTGATGTACAGCAAGACCGAAAGCTTTTGCACGTGGATACATATAGAATCACTCCTTATTTGTTTTGTATAAGGACGATTATAATGTATGGTGTGATAAAAGTATCGTGTATTTAAGTGTGTGGTCTAACTGTAATTCCATCAAATAAGTCTTTCCAAAATGCTTCATTGTATTGGTATACATCCATAATAGGACATTTCATAACGCAAGTACGTTGTAATCCCCAATCTTCTTGGGTGATAGTTGGTATATCGGCAGGAATTAGTAATAGGACAGAGAATGTATGTGTAACGATTTGAGATAAAATTTGTTCTAGGGAACATGCTTCTTCATATGTTCCTCCAGTTCGAATAAACAATATGGATTCTGCCGTTTCAATTGTAGTTAGAAAACGATTAATTCGATGTTCATAGTTTAACTTAATTTCTGTATAAGAAGGCCAATAAGTTGGTGTGTTTACATCTGTTTTAAAGTCATGACAGGAGTCAATTTCATAAAGGTTGTCCCTTAATCTTAATTTGGCATCATCATCCCAAAATGAGATGAAGGATAGAGTTTCGAAATTTAAAAAACGGTCAAATCGATTTTGTAATAATAAATTTACTTTCGTTAATGAAGGACTTAGCATAAAATCAATAACGCCAAAAAATGGTGATAATTCTAATTGATATAATGCCCAAGCAGGCCAACAGTTTTGTCCTAAGCTGAATACTGCGTTATAATTTTGTTTTAGATTGGATAGATTCATGTGAAGTATCTCATCCTTTTTGCTATTATTTTATGTCACTCATAAAGGGTATGTGAAAAGAGATATACAAGCATATTTGTAAAGAAGAAGCAGAAATATGTTACAATAGAAAAAAATCGAACGAGGTGGTTGTTACGATGCGATCGAAGCGAGAACAAGCCATTTTAGACAATATAAAAGAATGGGAAGCGCAATTAGTTGAGCAAGAAGCGACCGATTTTCAAAAAGTGTTTGATAAATGGTTACATACTACAGTTGCGAAATTACCTGAAAAAAAGCGAAAAGAATTCTTCACGAAAGCAGATGGATGGCTCTTTCATTTGCATGCATTTATTCAAAGTTCACAAGCACAGTTAGATGCACGTAATCGGATTTTAGGAACATCAAGATTATTTGATGAATCGATTGAACAGCTTGAAGATTTGAAAGCATTATCTATTGATCAATTAACATACATAGCAGAGCAGCAAACAGCACGTCATCGTCTATATTCATTTGTACAAGGCGGGGCAACAGGTGCTGGAGGTTTATTATTATTAACGGCTGATTTTCCGGTTATGATCGCGTTAAATGTGAAGGCTGTTCAACTTATTGCAACATCATTTGGGCATGATGTGAACAAGCCTTATGAAATGATGCTTGCGTTAAAGGTATTTCATGCGTCATTACTACCAGGAAGACTTCAGCAATACGCATGGTACAATTTACTGCAAGAGCTGGAGCAAGAAGATTCATTCTTTTACGAAGGAGACGAAGCAGTGTTACAAACAGCTTCTACTGAGGTTGTGTTAAAACAAATTTTGAAAACATTTTCGATTTATGCTCTTCGTCGTAAATTATTCCAAGGTATTCCGGTGATTGGGATGGCAATTGGATCTACAGTGAACTATCGTTTAACAAGAAATGTTACTGAATTTGCAAATAGATTTTATCAAGTGCGCCATATAGTTGAGAGAGAAAAAAGAGCGTAAAAAAAGCGAGAGGCCGAAGCCTTTCGCTTTTTTAATTTGTTGCATGTTTTTTGGACATTGGAACAGATACTGGTTGCTTTTCTGCTGTTTTTTCTGTTTTTGGATAATAAATTAAATCCAATGTTTTTGCCTGTACGGCAATAGAAAGAATAGTAAAAGCAATTTCTGTCCAATTTAAATAATATAATGAAAGCGCAAGAACAATCGCGTCAAAGACGAAGAAAATTTGCCCAATTGTAAAACGAGTTCGTTTACTTAATACAATTGTTAAAATATCGTCTCCACCGGTTGCACCGCCAAATCGCAATATAAAACCGAGTCCAATACCAGCTAACGCACCGCCAACTATCGCAGCTATAAATAAATTATTTGATAAATCTACCGTAAATGGAGAATAATTTTCCATTAAGGAATAAAATACTCCGAATGAAATAGAACCTAGGAATGAATAACCAACCATTTTTCTACCTAAAAATGAAGCGCACAGTAAAATAATGGGGATATCCATTAATACAGTTGAAATAGATGGTGAAATATCATAAAAATTTTGGATGAATAGTGCAATCCCTACAAAGCCACCTTCTGTTAAGTGGTTTTGGAAGTGAATGTGATATAGCGCTGCTGCTAAAATAAATGAACCGATTAAAACCATAAAAATTTCTTTAATAATTTGCCGACTTTGGATGTTCCTCATCGTTATTCCTTCTTTCCGTAGTTAGTAGTCCTTTTTGTGTTGTAAACTAACTACGAGCTCACATGTAGCTTTCAGTTAGTTTACGAAAAAAACTAACTACGCTATATGTCGCTGAAGAAATAACGAATAATCCTCTCGTCCATCAATTCTCCCTACCTTCGTTTTAGTTTAAGTCTTAAAACGACTAAACAAAACGTGGAGTAGGATTCGTCATTTAGCAATCCTGCTCTTCTTTGTTTTGTTTAGCTAGTAACAATTAAGTCCTAAACAAAACGCTATGTGTAAGAAGAGTCTTTTTTTTGCCAAATTATCCTTCGGGCAATCATAATTTCCCCACTCTCGTATTTTTTTCGCTAGACTAAAGTATCTGAGCTGAAAAATACGCTACGTGTATGATTCGTCAATACGATGCCACATGCTCCTTCGAGCGATCATGATATCAAAATCCCTTCCTTCAAGATTTATACTATTATATCATACTTTCAAAAAATGTATGCGGATGGAAACCGACAATAAACGGAGGGAATCTACAAAAATTGTTATGTTTAAATATTTTTGTAGAAAAGCCTAAGTTATTTGGGAGGATTGGACAGTTTTTAACGGTTTGTCCAATAAGTAAGGAAAAAAGGGTTTTATTCAGTTGTATTCTTCTCATCACCTTTATCTTTAAAAAATGCATCCCAGCTAATTACACTTAAAAAAGTTAAAGCGATAATAACGAAAGCACGCATAGGTTTGAGACCTCCTTTTGTACATAGTATATGAATAATTCAGTTCGGAATGTGTCAATTTTTTACAATCTCTAACTATTATGAGAGTATATTAATATAGATAGATGAAGGGGAGGGGAAAGATATGCTAAAAGACATGTTCAAAAGAAAAGAGTTAATATGCATTTCATGTCAGAAAAAAATTCAATATGAAGAAGAGCTTGTTGCTTTTGTAAAGTTGCCGAAAGAAAGAAGTATATTAGTTGGCCCATTTGATGTGTGTTTGGCGAAAACAGCACAAGAGATATATTGTAAATCGTGTTACGACAAAAAAGCATGACCCAAAGTAATAGAGGGGCATGCTTTTTTCATTGGTGTGCTTTTCCCTCAGATACATTTTGAGTGAGTCGATACCAAAGCCAAAGATCATTAATGATGGAAGCAAGGTCGGCAATTTCCGAATTTAGTTTACAAGAAATTTCGAAGTCTTCTTCGTTATTTAAATAATGTTGTTTTGTATTAATATAGTGCTCAAGTTCTTTTATACGATCAGGAATTTTCCCGCGAACTTGTTCCCATTTTAGTAAAATAGCATGTTGCATTTTTTCGGGGATTTCTTCCCAGTCTTCTTGTAAATGTGGAATTTCAATTCCTAGATGTTCATCGTATAAGAAATACTTTTCCATAAGTTCACCCCCGTTGTCCTGCTTATATTGTACAGAAAAACAGAAAGAAGTTCGACGGAATTGTTTGAAAAAAATTGAAAATGACTCTTGATACATTTTGTGAAAGGTGTTAAAGTGTGAATTATTATAAAAGAAAATGAATATTTATTCTTTAGGGGGATGCAAAATGGAGAAGAAAAAAGTTGTATTAGCATATTCCGGAGGTCTTGATACTTCCGTTGCAATTAAATGGTTACAAGAGAAGAATTATGATATTATCGCGCTTTGTTTAGACTTAGGGGAAGGTAAAGACTTAGCATTTGTAAAAGAAAAGGCACTTTCAGTAGGTGCAATTAAATCATATATGATTGATGTTCAAGAAGAATTTGCAAACGAATATGCATTGATGGCGATGCAAGCACACACATTATACGAAGGGAAATACCCTCTTGTCTCTGCATTATCTCGTCCGCTTATTGCGAAGAAATTAGTAGAAATCGCAGAACAAGAAGGTGCAACTGCAGTTGCACATGGATGTACAGGGAAAGGAAATGACCAAGTTCGTTTTGAAGTTTCTATCCAAGCATTAAATCCTTATTTAGAAGTGATTGCGCCTGTACGTGAATGGAAATGGTCACGTGAAGAAGAAATTGCATATGCAAAAGAAAACGATGTACCAATTCCGATTAATTTAGATAGCCCGTTTTCAATCGATCAAAACTTATGGGGACGCAGCAACGAATGTGGAATTTTAGAAGATCCATGGGCAGCGCCGCCAGAAGATGCATATGAGATGACATTGGCATTAGAAGATACACCGAATAAACCAGAGTTTGTAGAAATCGGATTTGAAGCAGGCGTACCGACTACTTTAAATGGTACTGCATATTCACTTTCAGAATTAATTAAAACGTTAAATGCGCTTGCTGGAAAACACGGTGTTGGACGTATTGATCACGTAGAAAATCGTCTTGTCGGTATTAAATCTCGTGAAGTATACGAATGCCCAGCAGCAATGACGTTAATCACTGCGCATAAAGAGTTGGAAGATTTAACACACGTAAAAGAAGTAGCGCATTTTAAACCAGTGATTGAACAGAAAATAACAGAACTTATTTATAACGGTTTATGGTTCTCTCCTTTAAAACAAGCGCTTCATGCATTTTTACAAGAAACGCAAAAGAATGTAACAGGTACAGTGCGTGTAAAATTATTTAAAGGTCATGCGATTGTAGAAGGACGTAAATCTGAATACTCTTTATACGATGAAAAATTAGCAACATATACCGCTCAAGATGAATTTAATCATGATGCAGCGGTTGGATTCATTTCATTATTTGGTTTACCGACGAAAGTATACAGCCAAGTGAATCAAAAGAAGGTGGAAGCGTGAGCAAACTTTGGGGCGGACGTTTTACAGAAGAAGCGGAAGCGTGGGTTGAAGAGTTCGGAGCATCCATCTCCTTCGATCAACAATTAGTAAATCAAGATATAAATGGGAGTATTGCACACGTAACGATGCTAGCAAAGCAAGGCATCGTTACGAAAGAAGAGGCAGAGAAAATAAAGATAGGTCTTCAATATTTATTAGAAGAAGCGAAACAAAATAAATTACATTTTTCGGTTGAAGCTGAAGATATTCATTTAAATATTGAAAAGATGTTAATTGAAAAAATCGGTGAAGTAGGAGGGAAACTTCATACAGGCCGAAGTCGTAACGATCAAGTGGCGACAGATATGCATTTGTATTTAAAAGAAAAGGTAGAACATATTATAAAAGCTACAAAACAATTGCAAACTGTTCTTGTTCAACAAGCAGAAAATAATATTGAAACCATTATGCCGGGCTATACGCACTTGCAGCGTGCCCAGCCGATTTCATTTGCTCATCATATTCTTGCTTACTTTTGGATGTTAGAGCGTGATGTGAATCGTTATGAAGATTCATTAAAGCGTATTAATATCTCCCCATTAGGAGCAGGAGCGTTAGCTGGGACGACATTCCCGATCGACCGAGAATATAGTGCGGAACTTCTTGGATTTAATGGAATATATGAAAATAGTTTAGATGCAGTAAGTGATCGTGATTTCATCCTGGAGTTTTTAAGTAACTCATCTATGCTTATGATGCACTTATCGCGCTTTTGTGAAGAACTTATTTTATGGAGTAGCCAAGAGTTTCAATTTATTGAAATGAGCGATCAATACGCAACTGGAAGCAGCATTATGCCGCAAAAGAAAAATCCGGATATGGCGGAACTAATCCGTGGTAAAACAGGCAGAGTATACGGTAATTTATTCAGTTTACTTACAGTAATGAAAGGATTACCGCTCGCTTACAATAAAGACTTGCAAGAAGATAAAGAAGGAATGTTTGATACAGTAAAAACAGTAGAAGGATGCCTTCATATTATGGCAGGCATGTTAGAGACGATGACTGTAAACAAAGAAAAAATGGGGCAAGCTGTGACGCAAGATTTCTCCAACGCAACAGAAATTGCCGACTATTTAGCGAACAAAGGACTACCATTCCGTCAAGCTCATGAAATTGTTGGGAAGTTAGTGCTACATTGCACACAAAAAGGAATTTATTTATTAGATGTCCCGCTTGAAACATATCAAGAAATGAGCTCTTTATTTGAAGAAGATTTGTATGAAGTTCTTTCACCATATGCGGCTGTAAAGCGTCGTAATAGTGCTGGTGGGACAGGGTTTGAACAAATCAAAAACGCTTTGGAGAAGGCGAAGGGGTTAACGAAAGAATTTATTAAGAATTGAGTTGGGAAGTACGCCAGTCTAGTAAAGTCTGGCGTACTTTGTTTTTTACTAATATTTAAGTTACAATATAGTAAAAAATAACAATTTAGGGGAAGTCTATGAAAAAAATAGTGTTTATCATTGTACTGGTAATTAGTTTAATTGCAAATGCTAAAGTGTTTCTTTTGGACAAATATATGTATGTTGGTGAAAAAGAAAAGCGAGAAGAAGCGGTTATCGCAACGATGTGGCATTTGCAAGATAAAGGATATAAAGAAAGTGATATTTTATATATAAAACCGGCCTTTTATAGCAAAATGGATTCGTATGGTATGAATGTGCAGTTTAAAGATGAACCAAATGAATCATATACATATAGAGTTTTAAAAGATGCGAAAACAAATAAACTAACTGTACACCAAGATAGTAATGAGCCAGGTGGTATGGGCGGGAAGCATCAAGAGCTTAAATAAATAAAGAAAGAAAACGACTGATGGCATTCGCCTGCAGTCGTTTTCTTTTAATTATACTTATGTCGATCTTCTGTAATTGGAATATACTCAATATCCATCAAATCACGAAGTAATGCACCATTACTTAGTTCAACGCCGTGTTTCTCTTTAAAATGAGTGCGAATTGTATCTAGCATTTCAATTTCTTTTCCGTTTACGTCTAAAATAATGCGTTCAGAATCATCCATATAGCATCCTCCTTTTTTATACATATATATTTTGTCCGTCTATTTCTAAAAAATGTATGTTAACGTAATGTTAGGAAATAAGAAAGGGATGAGAAATGAGACGTATTTATTTTATAGGGCTAATTTTGTACACGCTAATTGTATTGCATGTTGCATTCCCAAACGTAATTTCATTTGGAAATGTAGAAACAGTACATGTTGCGATATTTATCTTTTCTCTATTTGTAGTAGATTGCTTTATTTCTATATGGCTTTCGAAAAGAAAAGATATACAAGGTAAAAAAGAAATGGAACGGAAAAAGAGAAAACGTTCATTTTGGATGATGACGTACTGTTTGTCTTTAGTGCTTACTGCTGCTTTTTTTAGTGAGCATATTCCATTAGAAAGATTAAATATTGGATTTGGAGCGTTCGTATTCGCATACTATTTTTTTATGCACTTTCTTCCTTATATGAAAGAAAAGCGAGGAGAAGAGGGAAATCCGCTTGTAGAAGAAGCGAAAGAACAAGAGCATAAGAGAATAGAAGGGGATATAAAGAAACTTGGAGAACAAAAATGGTATTTAAAATCAAAAATCATATATGTTCTTTGTTTCATTACGCCGCCAATTGGCTATTTGTACGTCTTCTTACTTTGTAAAAAAATGACAGAAGATGCAAAGCAAACATACTTAACGGTTGCGACGATTATGATGGCATTATGGTCTTTGAAGTTTCTTCCTCCCTATGTATTAGCAATTACTGTTGTTATTGTGGCTTGTCTTGTATTTATAGTGAAGTTTATAAAATGAAAACACGAAGCCTAATATGTAACACTGAATTTAAAATAGTTAAAAATATATAAGATATACTACACGAAGACACATGTTGTTTAACAATGTAGTTTTAAAGTGTAGAAACACTTAGCTTGATACGCTTGTTTTTTATCACTACATTCATCAAAGTAACAATAAAGTCGTTTCTGTAATGATTTAAGAAAGGAATAACCTATTTAATAACTACATGCTACTGAATACAGTCTTTCATGTATTGTTATAAGAAGAAAAACAAGAGCCAGTGTTATTAAACTAACAGATAGATTAAAGTAAGAAATGTTATACTATAATTTGTTTAGTAATAATAGGAGGAATAATAATGGTTCAATCAATAGTTCATATCGCATTAGTAGTAAAAGACTACGATGAGGCAATAGAGTTTTATACAAAGAAACTAAATTTTACATTGGTCCAAGATATATATCAGCCAGAGCAAAATAAAAGATGGGTAGTGGTATCTCCTCCTGGTTCAGTCGGCACGACAATACTACTGGCTAGAGCATCTAAACCTGAGCAAGATTCTTTTATCGGTAACCAATCAGGCGGTAGAGTTTTTCTTTTCTTAAATACTGACGATTTTTGGAGAGATTATAATGAAATGATCTCAAGAGGAATAGAATTTGTGAGAGAACCGCAAGAGCAAGAATATGGAACAGTTGCAGTATTCAAAGATTTATACGGGAATTTATGGGATTTGTTACAACTAAAAGATGACCATCCAATCGCTCAAAGAATTAAGTAGAATACAGTTTAAATTTTATTAAATAATCAATTGGAAAATGGGGATTTTGAAGTGTTCTTTGATTTTGTGGAGTGGATTGATATTTTAAAATCCATACAAGAGTAGAGAAAAACAGAGAAGATTTATTCCCATGAATAAAAATAAAGGCATGTCGTGAAAAAAGGAGTGGATTTCCCACCCCCTTTTTTAGTTTATTATCATTGTTTAACAATATGTGTTTATTGTTCATTCGAGCCTCGAACTTAATTTTCCTTATCCTTCGGTAAAATATGTGGACTTGGTGTTTTATCTATAAATTAAAGCTCACCTTGCTCCTCATCACCACGAACAACAAGGACATCGCATTTCGCATAGCGAATAATATGTTCAGAGACGCTACCGATTAGGAAGCGTTCAACAGCATTTAAACCAGTCGCACCACACATAATTAAATCTACTTTATGGTTTGGAGCGATTTCTTTTGAAATTTTAGATTTAGGATTACCAAATTCTAATACAGTTTCAATTTTTTCAAGACCAGCTTCAAGCGCAGTTTTTTTGTAGTCTTCTAATAAGTCTTCTGCAAATAGATTTGCACGTTCAGCAATTGCACGGCTATAAGCCTCTACTGCTGAGTACGCTTTTACATCAACGATATGAGCGATTGTTAATGTTGCATTGTTGCGCTTTGCGACTTGAATTGCTTTTTTAAAGGCTTTTTCTGCTTCTTTAGAACCATCCACCGCGATTAAAATATTTGTATATGTATTATTCATAGTAAATTCCTCCCAATCTGTTTTATAACTGTTTACAACTTAATTATAAAACAAATTTTGGTAACGTGCTTGCCAGAAACGTTACAGAATTTTGAAAACTCTGTTTCAATTCATTTTAGTTGTAATTGGAGCGAGAACTTGTTACATATGAAGTATAGCAATTTAAAAGGGGGCAGTTTTGTGAGACATGCGCTCATTACAGCCGGTACGAAAGGTTTAGGAAAGCAAGTAACAGAAAAGTTATTGGCTAAAGGCTATTCAGTAACAGTAACGTACCATAGCGATATCACGGCTATGGAAACGATGAAAGAAACATATAAAGATGTGGAAGAGCGTCTACAATTCGTGCAAGCAGATGTCACGAAGAAGGAAGATTTACATAAAATAGTAGAAGAAGCGATGAGCCGTTTTGGCAAAATTGACTTTTTAATTAATAATGCTGGTCCATATGTATTTGAACGAAAAAAGTTAGTTGATTATGAAGAAGATGAATGGAATGAAATGATTCAGGGAAATTTAACAGCGGTATTTCATTTATTAAAACTTGTCGTTCCGGTCATGAGAAAACAGAACTTTGGCCGTATTATTAATTACGGATTTCAAGGGGCGGATAGTGCACCGGGATGGATTTATCGTTCAGCTTTTGCAGCGGCGAAAGTAGGACTTGTTTCATTAACGAAAACAGTTGCTTATGAAGAAGCGGAGTATGGTATTACTGCGAACATGGTATGTCCTGGTGATATTATTGGCGATATGAAAGAGGCGACTATTCAAGAAGCACGTCAGCTAAAAGAGCATAACACACCGATTGGTAGATCTGGAACAGGTGAAGATATTGCAAGAACCATTTCGTTTTTATGTGAGGACGATTCCGATATGATTACCGGTACAATTATTGAAGTGACTGGTGCAGTGGATGTTATTCATAGACATCGATAGAATAAAATAAGATGAAGTTTCAAATAATTGGACAGTTTATCCATTGTGCTGAGAGGTGCGGATAATACTGTCTTTTAATATAAAATTAAATCTATCGGAAAACTTGTATTATTTTTTGTCAAATATTGAGATATTATGTTAAAATATAAGAGCGTAGAAAGCGCTTTAAAAAATGATTCAGGGGTCATTTCATAACTCAAGGGGGAACTAATCATGCGTATCGGTATTCCAACAGAAATTAAAAACAATGAAAACCGTGTGGCAATGACGCCAGCGGGAGCAGTACATTTAGTACAAAATGGTCATGAAGTTTTTGTTCAAAAAGGAGCAGGTTTAGGATCTGGCTTTACGGATGAAGAATACGTACAAGCTGGTGCGAAACTTGTAGAAACTGCTGAAGAAGCATGGAATCAAGATATGGTTATGAAGGTAAAAGAGCCAGTAGCAAGTGAATACGGCTATTTCCGTGAAGGTTTAATTTTATTCACATACTTACACTTAGCTCCAGAACCAGAATTAACGAAAGCATTAATCGATAACAAAGTTGCATCAATTGCATACGAAACAGTACAATTAGACAATCGTTCTTTACCATTACTTGCACCTATGAGTGAAGTAGCTGGTCGTATGTCTGCACAAATCGGTGCACAATTCCTTGAGAAAAACAAAGGCGGTAAAGGTATTTTACTTGCAGGCGTTCCAGGGGTAAAACGCGGCAAAGTAACAATCATCGGCGGTGGTCAAGCTGGTACAAATGCAGCTAAGATTGCAGTAGGTTTAGGTGCAGATGTAACAATCATTGACTTAAGTGCAGAACGTCTTCGTCAATTAGATGATATTTTCGGTAACCAAGTAAAAACATTAATGTCTAATCCATACAACATTGCAGAAGCTGTTAAAGAATCTGACCTTGTTATTGGAGCAGTATTAATTCCAGGTGCAAAAGCGCCAAAACTTGTAACTGAAGAAATGATTCAATCAATGGAACCAGGATCTGTCGTTGTAGATATTGCGATTGACCAAGGTGGTATTTTCGAAACAACTGATCGTATTACAACTCATGACAACCCAACTTACGAAAAACATGGCGTTGTTCATTATGCAGTTGCTAATATGCCAGGTGCGGTTCCACGTACGTCAACTCTTGCATTAACAAACGTAACAGTACCATATGCAGTACAAATTGCTAACAAAGGCTATAAAGATGCTTGCCTAGGTAACTCTGCATTATTAAAAGGTATTAACACATTAGATGGATATGTAACATTCGAAGCAGTTGCAGAAGCTCACGGCTTACAATACGCTGATGCGAAAGAGCTACTTGAAAAAGCTCCTGCTTTATCATAATAGAAATACATTTGAGACCTTCCTTTTCATAAGGAGGGTCTTTTTTATATGGGGAAATAACATGTGAATAATTGTTATTTATTGGTGTAAATCGATTTTTATTATGATAATTTAGAATTATATAATAAAAGAGGGGATTCAATGGGGAGTAAAAAAAGGAAGCAAAAGCAAGCTAAAAGACAAAAGTACATAAAGAAAAAACAGGAACAGAACATACCTTTTTCACAAAAAGTAGTCATTATGATAGAAAAAACATTCCGGTATATTTGTATGGCCCTGTATGTAATTTTGTGTATGTATTCATTTGGAGTGTTTTACAGTTTTGGGATAACTCCCAATATTATTGAGAGCATTCTAGAATTTATACTTGTTGTAATAGAATTAGCCTTATTCGTTATACTCTTTGCTACAGTATGGCCTAGTCATGAAAGTAAAAAAGATAGAAAAAGAAGCAAAAAATCTTCATACGCTTCAAGCTCATCAAGTGGATTCGGTCACTACAGTAGCAGTGATTGTAGTAGCTCAAGTGATGGTGGAGATTAAGTTAATTTTTCAGAAGAACGACTAATGAAAGGATGAGACGAAAGATGGAAACTGTGAACTTAATAGAATTAACAAAGGACATTCAAGATCAACATAAAAACTTCGTCGTTTCAAATATAAACAGTCATTGTTTACGAATCGCTGTATTTACTGGTGAATATGATTGGCACTATCATTCTAATTCGGATGAATTATTTATTGTGCTAGAGGGAGAATTACTTATTGATTTTGAAGATGGAGAAACAGCGGTTTTAAAGCCAAATGATTCTATTTTAATTCCAGTATGTACGATTCATAGAACGAGAGCATTAAAGAGAACGGTAAATCTTTGTTTTGAACATATAGAGGCTGATACGATTAAAGTGGAGCAATTATGAAAAAATTATCTGTAGCCGATTATAGAAAAGTTCTTCCGGTTTTAGAAGGTAATACAAGAACGACGACGTTTGCTTATGCGGTATGTGATCAAATGATAGATGGTGAGGTTTTTATAAACGGGCAATTAACAGCAGGATTAATTATTACAGCTAACGGTATCTATTATTTATTTGGTGATACGGATGATCAAAATTATAACGAAGAGTTATTTTCATATTTAAAAACGGCTATTGAAAAAACAGAGAAGCGATTTACACTCTTCACTTCGAGTGAAGAGTGGGAAATGATGATAGAAGAGCGTTTTAGTAATGTACTTCGGAACATCCCGCGAATGAAATTTCAAAGCGTAACCTTTGAAGAGAGACAACGAGATTTTAACAAAAATACATATGAAGTGAAGCGTATTGATAGAAGAGATATAGAGCGAAGCAGTGAATTTAAAGAGGAGTACTACAAAGAATATTGGGGATCAAAAGAAACTTTTTTGAACAGTGGTTTTGGATTTTGTATAGAACAAGATGGGATAATTGTAGCTGAATGTGTCTCAATATTTAGCGGGAATGGTTTTGCTGAAATAGATATTGCAACACATGAAGCGCATCAAGGGAAAGGATTAGCTCAAGCTGTTGCAACACGGTTCATTGAACATTGCATGCAAAATGATATTATACCGAGCTGGGATTGTTATGTAGACAATATTCCTTCGCGAAAATTAGCTAGTAAATTAAGTTTTTATCATCCAATAGAATATAGTTTGTTTGTACGTAAGAAAACGGGGGAATAAAAATGAATGTAGAATTAACGAGATTTAAAGTTAAGCCTGGTAAGAGTCATCGAGTAGATGAATGGATGCAGCTTCTTAATGACAATTTGAAAGAAGTGCTTTTGACATTAAACGACGAAAAGATGTACGTTGAGACAATTTTCTGGGAAATAAGAGATGGAGAAGAGTACTTATATTGGTATTCTGTGCAAGGGGAAGGTGGTATTTTTGTCGAAAATTCGCATCATGAAATTGATAAAAAGCACTTAGCATTTTGGTATGAATGTATCGATGAAGAAGCACCGTCTATTGATATGAAAACAGAAGTTGTTATGATTCAAGATGTTGTGAAGGAAGCGATGAAATAATAGAATAGTATTTCAGAGAAGCGCATCAAAATGGATGTGCTTTTTATTATGGAAATTTTTTTAGAAAAGCTGTATACATTTTACGCTCTCAAACGTTGAGTATATAGAGAGGAGAGCCGAATGAGTCATGATACGTTTGAATCGTTATTAATAGAGAAATCAAAAGCTGTGTTTGGATACTTAATTAAGATTGGAGCAGATAGAAAAGAAGCAGAAGATATTGTGCAAGATACGTTGTATAAAGCTTTATTGCTTATGGAGGAAATACCGTTAGGACATTTAGCACCGTGGCTATTTAGAGTTGCAATCAACCAGCACCGAGATTTGCACCGGAAAGAAAAAAGACTAAATCCAATCGCAATTGAATCAGTCGTTCTTATTGGGCAAAAGTCATTAGATGAAGTGCTTTTAACAAGTGAGTTACAAGGAGAAGTACAAGAAATATTGGAGACGATGACGGAGGAATATCGTCATATTTTACTGTTGAAATATGAGTATGAACTATCTTATAAGGAAATTGCCATTTTATTAAGTATGAAAGAAGATACAGTAAAAACAAGCTTGTACCGTGCAAGAAATCAATTTAAAAAACTGTATAGGAGGAGAAATGATGAGTCGGAAGGACTTTGATTTGAATATGAATGATAAGCAGATGAAGACTTTGATGAAGAGAGCGAAGAGGAAGCAGTTTTGGAGAAACTGGCTTATTTCTATTTGTGCGTCCATTATGGTTATAGTAACTTTGTTTTTGGGTGCAACTTACTTTTCTCAGCAAACATTTAGAAAAATGGAAAGAGAAATGAATGCACTACATATGGTTCAAGGGCCTAATATCCGTTTCAGCGGAAGCATGTATTTAAGTCTTGGTATGACAGGAAGTACAGTAATATATAACTCTTATAAAAATATAGCTGGTCAACCAGTGAAATGGGTAAATGATATATACGAATCTGGTATATGGAGTTATAGTATGAAGCATTACAATGGTGAACTTGTTAGTCTAGATGAGGAAAAAAGGGGTGAAGAGGCTGTTACGATACCAGATTATAATGTGCAAACAATGCAGAGGGAAATGAGGTTTTATTTACCTTTCGTTACTTATAAAAATTATGTGGATGACCTGAAAAATATTGGAGATTTGCAAAATAAAGTTGCAGAAGTAGCCTTATCTTTTGATAAATCGTATACAGCTGAACAAATTATTGAGATGCTTCCGAAAAGTGTACAGCCAGTTTGGTTTTGGGTAGATACATATAATGAAAAGAAAAGTGATTCTTATGTAGGGTTAAAAGATCCTAAAAATGGCGCAGTATTAAATGCGGAAATGGCTAGAAATGTTTTTGGATTTGAAGGAAGTTATGCAAAAGTAAAAGAAGATGTGAAAAACGATTTAACAATAAACTCAAAAGAGTTTCTGTACCAAATGAAGTATTTAACAAAAAATAGTGAAGGTATACCAAGTGATTATTTTGAACAATATTATAAAGAAATAAAAAACACCAAACCAAAAGACCTACCAATATACGGTATAGTCGTAACAGGAAAAACAGAGGATTTACAAAGTTTACAAGGGTCACCGTATATTAAGGCTGCTGTAAGAGGTGTAACGGTTGAGAAATATTGATTACAAGTAATTAATGTGAATAATCAGAAAATTTATGTTATAATATGGGAAAAGGAGGTTTATATGAGGCAAATACATGGAGCAATTTATATTTACATAACAATGTTTTTCGTGGCGATATCCTATGGGTTGGGGCACGTGTATTCGCATCCTATACTAACTTTTTTAAGTGGAGCATGTATGGCGTTTGCGCTTCTTGTCCACCTTTTCTCAGTTTGGATCGTGAAATTTCAATTAAATATTAGTGAAATAGAAGAAGGCACTTTTTGAGTGGCCTTCTTTTTTAATAATATTTTGGAAGCTCTTGTAGCAATTTTTCAATTTCGAATTCGGTTTCTTCACATATAGAAAGTGTGCGTAGTGTGAAAAATAAGCTACGTAAGAAAGATTTTGTATTTCCATATAAAAACTCGTACGATTCAATAGGTAGTGCTTGTTTTTGGACCGGTAATTGAGCTACTAAGTCACGAAGGGCTAATATGAGTATTTCTTCTTTCAGGCCATTTTGCAGCATTGCGACAATCGGATAAACGAGACGCTCGTCTTCTTCGTATTTATAGTAAATAGAATGGACAAAAACTTTGTTTAACAAAGTTTTTAATATCTCTTCGTAATGTAAAGTTTCTAGTTTAGGACTATGAACAAGCGCCTCAAATGTATCGGAAGCATGTGCTATACTATGTGCCCAGCCGTGGTCTTGCACATATCCGCGGAAATCATGTTCATTGTTCATATATAGAATTAATTGATCTTTTACAGTTAAAATCTCATTCTGTGATAAGAAATTATGAGTTGTATCTGCATCTATAATGAGCGCAATTAATAAGGTCGTAAATGCACGAGTAAATACAGCATCTTCATCATCTGAATGAATCTTATACAATAAATATTTTTCACCGATGCTTTCTAATAATAGTTTCTGTAATTGTGTGTGTGAAAGGTAGCGATTTTTGATGAGATGATAAAAAGTAGAGTAGATGAGTTTGTCCCTTAAATAGCTATCAGTATCGCCAATATGTTCAAGCATATTGGAACTTAAAGAATCAATGTTAAGTGTGTTATCCAGTATGTAATTATTATTACGAATTTCTTCTAATTGTTGTTGTAACATATAAATCCTCCTGTTTTAGAAAATTCTGTATTTTAATAGTATAATAAAAGGAAGGAATAGGCAATGAAGTGAAACTTTAATTAGTGGGGGGGATTCCCCACCTAACTTCTTTGCTTTCACCGAATTTTGATGTGGGGATCTTACTGTCCATAAATGCGGGATAAATAAGTGCATTTGAATGGAGGGGGCATTATGAAGAGAGCATTATTCTTTTTCATTAGTATTTTCTTTTTAGGAAGCTGTTCCATTTCGTATGTTAATTTTTCTAGCGAGAGCAAAAGTTGGACTGGACAATATAAAGGGCATATTAAGGATGACAGTGAAGATGGAATGTTTACGTTTCAATATAAGGGTGGGGATGGAAAGACAGAATTTAAAAACTTAGAGATTGCTATTAATGGAGCCTTTAGTACAATGACACAAACGTCAGAAGTTCATAAAGGAGCAAGGGTTGAAATAAAATCTTCTTGTGTAAGTTGTGCTCCTCTATCTAAAGATGAACCGATAGAAGTTGTAATTAAATGGGATGATAAGTATGAGGAGAAGATGGTGTTAAATTTGAAATAGCCTAGAGTGAGGAGTTAAAAATGAATAGGCATGTGAAAATTGTTATGTTTTTAAGTGTATTTCTAGTCATATTATCAGCGTGTACTACAAAACAAGTAGAGCAAGTAACGGTAAAAGAAGTCCCTAAAGAAGGGTATATCATATTAAGAAATGACACGGTGTTTTTTGCCGATGATAAAACGTTTGAAACAAAAGTAGAGTTACAAAATTATATAGAACAACAAATGAATAAAGAGCATCCATCACATATAGTCTTGAGCTTTAAGGAAAAAAACGCATATAAACAGTTAAAAACAGGGGATAAAATAAAAGTATGGTTTTCTCAAATACTTGAAAGCTATCCAGCAAGAATGATTGTAGAGAAATTTGAAATAGTAGAGGAATAAAAAAAGGCAGCATTCACGCTGCCTTTTTATTATTTTACAAATTGTAATTCTTTCGGGAATTTCGTTAAAATTTCTGATCCGTCTTTTGTAATGTAAATATCATCTTCAATACGAACGCCACCTACGTTTGGTACGTAAATACCAGGTTCGATTGTGAAGACCATACCTTCTTTTAATGGAGACTCGTTACCAGCTTTTACATCTGGATATTCGTGTACGCTAATTCCAAGTCCATGACCAAGTCGGTGCGGGAAGAAGTCTCCGTAACCTGCATCTGCGATAACAGAACGAGCAGCGTTATCGATTGCGCCAAGTGTAACACCTGGTTTACATGCTTCAACTGCTTGTAGTTGTCCAGCAAGTACAGTGTTGTAAATGCGAGTTTGCTCTTCAGAAATCTCACCGAATGCTACTGTACGTGTAATATCAGAGCAATAACCTTCAATGATTACACCTAAATCAAATAGTACGAAATCACCGCGCTTCATTTTGTTTGCGCCAGGAATACCGTGTGGAAGAGCAGAGTTTGCACCCGCTAATACCATCGTATCAAATGACATCTTATGTATGCCTTTTGTTTTTAATTCGTGTTCAATAATTGCTAATACTTCTAGCTCGCTACGGTTTTCTTTAATTGCATTTACACCAACTTCAACAGCGTAGTCCGCCATTTTAGCTGCTTCGCGTAAAATAGAAAGTTCTTTTTCATCTTTAATTAAACGAAGTTCGCGAACTTTCTCCTCAGCTGATTTGAAAGCTGCATTTGGGAATAATTTCGTTAATTCTTCGTAGCGCTCTACGTTTAAATGTTCTTTTTCAATTGCAACTGCATTTGCATTGATGCCGCGGTCTTTAATTGCTTTTGCAATCATATCCCATGGTCTGTCAGTATCAGTAAATCCGATAATTTCATGTGCCCAGCCAGCGTTACGTGCTTGACCTTCTTCCATTTTAGGACAAATTAAAATAGGCTCTTTTTCTTGGAATACAAACATACCAAGTAATCTTTCATGCGGTTCACAGTGGAAGTTCGTCATGTAGAAGACGTTCGGTGTAGAAGTTAAGAACGCAGCTTCTACGTTTTTTTCTTTTAGCCATTGCATTAAATTTTCTAATCTAGCATTCATCGATTGGCACCCCCGAGATATTTAATTACAAATATAACTTTAACTCGGAAGAAAGCGTTATGACAAGTAAATAGATGTTAGAAAAGACAGGGAATTGAAAAATCATGTAGAATAAAAAGTGAGAATGTGAATAGGGGAGGAATGTAATAATGAAAGTATCTTATCATGGGCATTCAGTTGTGAAAATTGAGGCGAATGGAAAAGTTATTTTAATTGACCCGTTTTTAACAGGTAATCCGAAAACAGATTTAAAAGCTGAAGATGTAAAAGTGGATGCAATCCTTTTATCGCATGGACACGGTGATCATGTTGGAGATACAGTAGAACTTGCGAAGAAAAATAATGCAGTTGTTGTAGCGCCATTTGAACTAGCAACATTTTTAAGTTGGCAAGGTGTAAATACACATCCGATGCATATTGGTGGTTCACATGAATTTGACTTCGGAAAAGTGAAGTTTACACAAGCATTCCACGGCTCTAGTTATATTGATGAAGCAAATAAGACGATTACATATACAGGTATGCCAGCAGGTATTTTATTTACAGCAGAAGAGAAAACAGTGTACCACGCAGGAGATACTGCACTATTCTCTGATATGAAGTTAATTGGGGAATTAAATAAAGTTGATCTAGCATTTTTACCAATTGGTGATAATTTCACAATGGGACCAGAAGATGCTGTACTAGCGGCAAAATGGATTAATGCGAAAACTGTTGTACCGATGCATTACAATACGTTCCCAGTTATTGAACAAGATCCATATCAATTTGTAGAAAAGCTACAAAATTGTACAGGGAAAGTATTAGAAGCTGGAGAAAGTATTACACTATAGAAAAGAAACCCTTCATTTGAAAAGAAAAGTGAAGGGTTTTTACGTGTGTAGGACAGCTTTTAATGCTTGTATTTGTTTTGGTGATTCTTTTCTTTTTGTACGTGGTTGTTCAGGTGTTTCATTCAATTCCATTGCAACTTTTTTCCCATCTACGAAAGCTAAAAATACAGCACCTACAACCTCTAAAAATTTTTTCATCATGTGTACGCTCCTTTGTTTTATTTCTTGTCTTCATTGTATAGGGAATCAAGTGGGCGAACTATCGAATGAGATGACAATAGCATTACATTGTTGTAATAGAATGACTGGTGGAATGTAAAAGTCATTTTGTTATAAAAAAAATAGTACAGGTATGCAAAGAGAGAGTGTAACAGTTTTGAAAATATAGTATACTGAAAGTACAACACATGAAGAATTTAGGGAAAAGAAAGTATGGTGAAACCATTTGGCTACCAAGCATAACCAAATTTTAGAACATATTAATAGCCTGCCAGTAGGCCATAAAATTTCTGTAAGACAAATTGCGAAAGATTTGAGTGTAAGTGAAGGGACAGCTTACCGTGCAATTAAAGATGCAGAAAATAAAGGATATGTTAGTACAATTGAACGTGTCGGAACAATTCGAATTGAACAAAAGAAGAAAGAAAATATCGAAAAACTGACATATGCAGAAGTCGTTAACATTGTCGACGGTCAAGTACTTGGGGGCAGAGAAGGACTACATAAAACATTAAATAAATTCGTAATCGGAGCTATGAAATTAGAAGCGATGATGCGCTATACAGAAGCTGGGAATTTACTCATTATTGGTAACCGTACGAATGCACATCAATTAGCGCTAGAAACTGGAGCCGCTGTATTAATTACGGGCGGATTTGATACGGAAGATCATGTGAAGAAATTAGCAGACGAATTAAAGCTGCCGATTATTTCAAGTAGCTACGATACATTTACGGTTGCAACGTTAATTAACCGTGCAATTTATGACCAACTTATTAAGAAAGAAATTGTACTCGTTGAAGATATTTTAACGCCAATTGAAGAAACGTTATATTTGAAGCCAAATGATACTGTACAGCAATGGCATGCATATAACGAAGAGACAATGCACGGAAGATATCCAATTGTTGATGAAAATAAAAAGGTGCTAGGAATCGTAACTTCAAAAGATATGATCGGTGTAGCGAAAGAAACATCAATTGATAAAGTAATGACAAAACACCCAATTACAGTGAACGGTAAAATGTCTGTCGCAGCTGCGGCACGTATGATGGTGTGGGAAGGAATTGAATTACTTCCTGTCGTTGAGGAAGGAAATAAACTGCAAGGTATTATTAGCCGTCAAGATGTACTTCAGGCACTGCAAATGATTCAACGTCAGCCACAAGTTGGAGAAACAATTGATGATATTGTAACGAATCAATTTATGACGCCAAAAGAAGCGAAGAATGAGCATCTATATCAATTTTCGGTGACGCCGCAAATGACGAACTCAATCGGAACGTTATCGTACGGTGTATTTGCAACAATTGTGACAGAAGCGACAAATCGCGTTATTCGTGCGCAAAAGAAAAGCGATTTAATTGTTGAAAACTTAACAATTTATTTCGTAAAGCCGGTTCAAATTGATAATGTTGTATCCGTTCATCCGAAAGTATTAGAAATTGGGCGTAAATTTGGTAAGGTTGATGTAGAGGTGCATCATGAAGGTAATGTCGTTGGAAAAGCATTACTTATGGTTCAGTTAATTGATAAATAAAAAGATGGAACAAATCGTTTTGATTTGTTCCATCTTTTTTGTTGTTTTAAATTTGAAAGGCATGATTTTAGATGAGAGTTTTAGTGAAATATGTATGGGGTGGAGTGGAAAAGTAACGCAAGAAAAGACAGAATAGTAATTCAATTCGGTTGTATATTGTGTTATGATTATATTGTAAGAAAATGGATTTATGAAAGGTGGTATACATTATGTCGTCAGCCGTACTCTTTTTTGGTAGTATCGCACTATTTTATTTTCTTGTAATGATACCGATCCAATATTTATATTTACAAGGTTTACATGAAAAAAAGGAAAAGACAGGATTATCTCAGCGAGAGCTATATGAAAAAATGTCTTTTGGAGAAGAACAATTACATTTTCACGTACAAGGTAACCCATTTAATATACCATCTGCGTTTGTCGCATATATGATTTTAAAAGTTAGAGGACGTAAAAAAGCATCACAATTTTGATGCTTTTTTACGTTGTTTCATAGACTTCTGCTTCTTTAACTGCTAATGGTAAGAAATGTTTGTATTGGCGAAATCCATTAAATACACTTGCACTACCAAATAGAACGAATAAGATACCAACGATAATACGAGCGGTTGAAAGTTCTAAAAAGAATTGGTTTATCCCGAAAAATAAAACGAATGAACCGAGTGCCATTGCGGATTTTCCTGAGAGCCAACCTTTTTCCATTGGGCGGTTTGTACGAAAGTATTTTGTTTTGTAAAAGAGGTACAACATAAATGAGACGATAATACAGAAGACTAATACTGGCATAATGAACACTCCCATCGTTTTATGAAAAAAATAGTGGAGAAAAAAGAAATATCTAAACTTTCTAACTTTTATTATAAAGCAATTGTTCGCATGTATGAAATACTTTCCGTTATAATGAGAGATAAAGTGAAGAAGTTGATTAAAAAGGAGATTATACATATGCATGAGCAAATTTTAGGAGCAATTAAAGAGTTTGATACAATTATTATTCATCGCCACGTACGTCCGGATCCAGATGCATTAGGTTCACAGGGTGGCCTTGGTACAATTCTAAAAGAATCGTTTCCAGAGAAAAATATTTATACGGTTGGGTACAATGAACCGTCGTTAGCATACTTACGAGTAATGGATGATATTGAAGATAGTGTATACGAAAATGCGCTTGTTATTGTTTGTGATACTGCGAATCAAGAACGTGTTGACGATCAACGCTATACAAAAGGGAAGATGTTAATTAAAATTGATCATCATCCAAATGAAGATCCATATGGAGATATTACGTGGGTAGATACGACAGCGAGTTCGACAAGTGAAATGATTTATGAGTTTTATAACTATGGAAAAGATAAAGGATTAAAAATAACAAAAGAAGCAGCCCGCCTTATTTTAGCAGGAATTGTTGGAGATACAGGTCGTTTCTTATTCCCAAATACGACAGCAAAAACACTTCGTTACGTAAGTGAGCTTGTTGACATGGGTGTGAAATTCACAGATTTATACAATGAAATGTATAAGACAAAAGAAAAAATTGCTCGTTTAAACGGTTATATTTTACAAAACTTTACGATGGTAGAAGAAGGAGCAGCTTACATTAAATTAACGAAAGAAGTATTAGAAGAATTTGATGTACTTCCTTCTGAAGCATCTGGTGTTGTTGGAGCGCTTGGCAATATTGATGGATTAAAGGCGTGGGTTCTATTTTTAGAGGAAGACGACGTAATTCGTGTGCGTCTTCGTTCAAAAGGACCAGTTATAAACAAATTGGCAATGCAATATAACGGCGGAGGACATCCGATGGCTTCTGGTGCAAAGGCATCTTCTTGGGAAGAAGCGGATCGTCTTTTTGCTGATTTACGTGAGATTTGTAAATAAGGGACTATATGTTAGAACGAAAAGAAGGAGCGGCGCTAAAGCCCTCCTTCTTTATTTTTCCTTTTCTATAGTAATGCTAATTTCAAGCACTGTATCAAAAGATATTGTATCGACTTTAAAACGGTATAGTCGATCGTAATGTTTGTACGTTTTGTTTTCGATTACCTTTTTGAGTAGGTCTTTATTTTTTGCGATACTTTGAATGTTTTTCGTTAAAAGATGCTGGAGATCATTATGGATAGATGTAGTCATATTTTCGAGTGTAAGATTGTCTAAATCGTATTTTTCTCGATTGATAAGTTTTATTTTAATCTCTTGAATGGTTAAGAGCCGTTTATTTTCAGTGTTCAATTTTTCTTGATCTTCGAGAAGGACGTGGAGTTTTGCTTCTTGTTTTTCTATAATTTCTCTTTGTTCTGCTATTTTACTAGCTTGTTCTTCTTGAAAAACACCGTATATGTACAAAAAAATAAACCAGCTCAACACGCCTCCAACAGCAGCACCAGCTAATACTAAGTACCATCTTTTTGCTGTATTGGCACTTGGTACTCTCATACATGTTCCTGCGTTAGCCATTTAATAATAATGAGACCTGTTTGCATACCACCAGTTGCGAAAAAAATAAGGAGAATTTGTTTTACGATATCTTTCATATCTCCGCCAAAGAAACTTCTTTCAAAGCTATAAAAGGTATCGAATGTTCCACCGATTGCTGCAACGAGTGCCCAAATTCTTAAATTTTGGGCGAATTGATTAATGTAAGTTAGAGCTGGTTTTCCGATAAGAAACGCACCAAATCCACCAATTAATGAACCGCCAAGTATAACCCCAAAGGCAATAAAATAACTAATAATAAGCAGAGAGAAAAAAGTATGTTCTCTTACATCCATCGTCATTCCCCTTTCTTCTTCATATATATGGACAAAGTATAAGAAGTATGTTTTGATTTCCGCTTTCCTCATCACCTATAATAAAAGTAGTCAAATAGGTAAAGAGAGGGTACAACAGTGAAGTTTGTGCATTTACAATGTCAAACCGTTTTTAGTTTATTAAAAAGTGCTTGTAAAATTGATGAGCTTGTAGTCAGGGCGAAAGAACTTGGTTTTTCATCGCTGGCTATTACGGATGAAAATGTTATGTATGGCGTTATTCCGTTTTATAAAGCATGTAAGAAACATGGTATACAGCCTGTTATTGGATTAACCGCTTCTATTTTTAGTGAAGAAGAAGAAAAGTCTTATCCGCTTGTATTACTTGCTGAGAATGAAATAGGCTACCAAAATTTATTAAAGATTTCTAGCAGTATTATGACAAAATCCAAAGAAGGTATTCCTAAGAAGTGGCTTGCGCATTATGCGAAAGGATTAATTGCTATTTCACCAGGTAAAGATGGCGAAATTGAGCAATTATTACTAGAAGACAATGAGAGTCAGGCTGAAGAA
Organism: Bacillus sp. 22475; assembly: GCF_052044835.1. NCBI lineage: Bacteria > Bacillati > Bacillota > Bacilli > Caryophanales > Bacillaceae > Bacillus > Bacillus sp. 22475. Next base: position 222,836 of record NZ_JBQENW010000006.1, read on the forward strand.
GTAGCTCGCACATATCAAAATATGTTCGGCCATTTTTATATGAGTTTGCAGCATCATGCGATTCAAGATGAGTTGCTTTTACAAGAGAAACTACCTGAATTTATTAGTAGGGTTAATATTCCAGTCGTTGCAACAAACGATGTGCGCTATATCAATCAAAGTGACGCACTTGTTCACGAATGTTTACTATCTGTTGAAAGTGGAACGAAAATGACTGATCCAGATAGGCCGAGGCTGAAAACAGATCAATATTATTTAAAGTCATCGGATGAAATGGAAGCACTATTTTCCCATGCGCCGGAAGCAATCCAAAATACAATGAAAATTGCAGAGCGTTGCCAAGTAGAAATACCGTTCCATGTAAATCAACTTCCGAAGTTTCCTGTTTCGTCTAATGAAACGAGTGATATATACTTGCGTCGTGTTTGTGAAGAAGGTTTGCGGAAACGATATGGTGCGCCGAAAGAAGTGCATATAAAGCGTTTAAATCATGAATTAAATGTTATTTCTCGTATGGGATTTAGTGATTATTTCCTCATCGTATGGGATTTTATGAAGTATGCACATGAAAATCATATTTTAACAGGACCAGGTCGTGGATCGGCAGCTGGTTCACTCGTCTCATACGTATTAGAAATTACAGATATTGATCCGATTGAATACGATCTATTATTTGAAAGGTTTTTAAATCCTGAACGTGTGACGCTTCCCGATATTGATATTGATTTTCCAGACGTAAGACGTGATGAGATGATTCGCTATGTGAAAGATAAATACGGTCAGCTCCGTGTTGCGCAAATTGTAACGTTTGGTACGCTTGCAGCAAAAGCGGCAATTAGAGACATTGCCCGCGTAATGGGGCTTCCGCCGCGAGATATTGATATATTTTCAAAACTTATCCCATCAAAGCTTGGTATAACGTTAAAAGATGCATATGAAGAATCACAATCACTTCGTGAGTTTATACAAGGGAATCTTCTGCATGAGCGTGTGTTTGAAATCGCAAAACGTGTAGAAGGTTTACCACGTCATACGTCTATTCATGCGGCTGGCGTTATTATGAGTCAAGAACCGCTAACAGGCAGTGTAGCAATTCAAGAAGGACATAACGATGTTTATGTTACGCAATATCCAGCCGATGCGCTAGAAGAACTTGGGTTGCTTAAGATGGACTTTTTAGGATTACGTAATTTAACGTTACTTGAAAATATTGTAAAATTTATCGCGAACAAAACAGGGAAAGAAATCGATATAAGAAACTTACCTCTTCAAGATGAAAAGACGTTCCAATTATTAGGGAGAGGGGATACAACAGGTGTATTCCAGCTTGAGTCAGGTGGTATGCGAAATGTACTTCGCGGGTTAAAACCGAATGAGTTTGAAGATATCGTAGCTGTTAACTCATTATACAGACCGGGACCGATGGAACAGATACCGACCTTTATTGAATCGAAACATGGAAAAAGAAAAATTGAATATTTACATCCGGATTTAAAGCCAATTTTAGAAAGAACATACGGCGTCATTGTATACCAAGAACAAATTATGCAAATTGCATCGAAGTTAGCAGGGTTTTCGCTTGGTGAAGCAGATTTACTGCGCCGTGCAGTGAGTAAAAAGAATCGTGATATTTTAGATCAGGAACGTAAGCATTTTGTCCAAGGTTGTTTGCAAAATGGTTACGATGAGACGTCTGCTGAGAAAATTTACGATTTAATTGTAAGATTTGCGAATTACGGTTTTAACCGAAGTCACGCTGTAGCTTACAGTATGATCGGATATCAACTTGCCTACTTAAAAGCGAACTATACGCTGGAATTTATGACGGCACTATTATCAAGTGCAATTGGAAATGAAGATAAAATTGTACAGTATATACGAGAAACGAAGCGGAAAGGTTTTCACGTTTTGCCGCCGTCTCTTCAAAAAAGTGGTTACAACTTCCAAATAGAGGGGAATGCGATACGTTACAGTTTACTTTCGATTCGAAATATTGGAATGGCTACAGTGACGGCATTATTAGAAGAACGAGAGAAAAAAATGTTCGAAGATTTGTTTGAATTTTGTCTCCGTTTGCCGTCAAAGTTTGTAACGGAGCGCAATTTAGAAGCTTTCGTCTGGTCGGGATGTTTTGATGATTTTGGTGTTTCGAGAACGAATTTATGGAAAAGTATTAAAGGGGCATTAGAGTACGCGAATCTCGCACGTGATTTAGGAGATGCTGTTCCAAAATCAAAATACGTACAAGGAGAAGAGCTATCTTTTATTGAACAACTAAATAAAGAGAAAGAAGCACTTGGCTTTTATTTATCAAGTTATCCGACAGCGCAGTATGTAAAGTTAGCAAAAGAATTAGAAATTCCATCTCTCGCTCAGGCGATGCGACACAAGAAAAAAGTACAAAGAGCTATTGTGTATATAACAAGTGTGAGAGTGATTCGTACGAAAAAGTTTCAAAAGATGGCATTTATTACATTCTGTGATCAAAATGATGAAATGGAAGCAGTCCTCTTCCCGGAAACGTATATACATTTCTCGGACAAGTTACAAGAAGGAGCAATTGTTTTAGTTGACGGTACGATTGAGCTAAGAAATCATAAGCTGCAATGGATTGTAAATGGGCTATATCCGCTAGAGGAAATGGATGTTTATGAAGAAAAGAAAGACGCATCTGTTTACGTGAAATGGCCGTCTCAGTATGAGAAAAAGCTTTTAAATCAGGTTACGAAAATATTGTTCGACTATTCAGGTTTTGCGAAAGTACTAATTTATTATGAAAAGGAACATAAAATGGTACAATTATCTCGGAGTTTATCGATTCATCCAAGTGAAGAATGTTTAGGAGCACTTCGTGAAATTGTCGGGGAAGAAAATGTAGTTGTGAAAATATAATGGACAATTTCCCTACACTTCGATTATTATAGTAGTAGTGTTCGTGGTCAGACCACTTGGAGAAATTGATATCAGCAAGAATAATTTGAGGAGAGTGGATAGTTTGTCAACACTTCGTGAAGAAGCACTTCACATGCATAAAGTGCATCAAGGAAAATTAGAAACTGTATCAAAAGTAAAAGTAGAAAATGCAAAAGATTTAAGTCTTGCATATTCTCCAGGGGTTGCAGAACCTTGTAAAGAAATTTATGACGATAAAAGTAAGGTATATGAATATACGATGAAGGGAAATATGGTAGCAGTTGTGACAGACGGAACGGCTGTACTTGGTCTTGGTAACATTGGACCTGAAGCATCTCTTCCAGTAATGGAAGGTAAAGCTGTATTATTCAAGAGCTTTGCTGGTGTAGATGCATTCCCGATTGCCTTAAATACAAACGATGTAGATAAAATTGTTGAAACTGTAAAATTAATGGAGCCAACTTTTGGCGGCGTTAACTTAGAAGATATCGCAGCACCAAACTGCTTCATTATTGAAGAGCGTTTGAAAAAAGAAACAAATATTCCTATCTTCCATGATGATCAACACGGAACAGCTATCGTAACAGTAGCAGGTCTTGTAAATGCACTGAAATTAGTTGGAAAGAAAATGTCTGACATTAAAGTTGTCGCAAATGGCGCAGGTGCAGCAGGTATTGCAATTATTAAACTTTTATATCGCTATGGTGTACGCGACATTATTATGTGTGACCGTAAAGGGGCAATCTATGATGGTCGTCCTACAGGTATGAATCCGGTGAAGGATGAAGTTGCAAAATATACAAATAAGAATCGTATAGAAGGTTCTTTAGCTGATGTTGTACAAGGTGCGGACGTATTTATTGGTGTATCTGCAGAAGGTGCATTAACAGAAGAGATGGTTCGTACAATGAATGACAATGCGATTATTTTTGCAATGGCAAATCCAGTTCCAGAAATTATGCCAGAATTGGCAAAAGCAGCGGGCGCAGCTGTTGTTGGAACAGGTCGTTCTGACTTCCCGAACCAAGTAAATAATGTACTGGCGTTCCCTGGTATTTTCCGCGGTGCACTTGACGTACATGCGACACAAATTAACGAAGAAATGAAGATGGCAGCTGTACAGGCTATTGCTGAGCTTGTAGCAGAAGATGAGTTGAATGCAGACTATATCATTCCAGCACCATTTGACGCGCGTGTAGCGCCTCAAGTAGCGGCTTACGTTGCAAAAGCAGCAATGGAGACAGGAGTAGCTCGCCGTCAAGTAGATCCAAATGAGATCGCTGAAAAAACAAAACAATTAGCGCTGATTGGTAAAGAATAAGCGAGGAATTTCCATTGACATCATCAAATACAAAAGTATATCTCGAAATTGTAAAAAAAATCCGTTCCATTATGGAAGAGGATGGATTGGTAGCGGGGGATCGTTTGCCGTCTGAGCGCGAGTTAAGTTCACGCTTAAACGTAGGACGTTCCTCTGTAAGAGAAGCATTGCGTGCTTTAGAACTGGTAGGATTGATTGAAACGAGACGTGGTGAAGGGACGTTTATTCGAAACTTTTATGATAACGGTCTTGTACAATTAATTGCTCCGTTCTTACTGCAAGATGAGAAAACAATTCGTGATTTATTACAAACAAAACGATTGCTTGAGAAAGATATGATTCGAATTGTATGTAATTTACCGAAAGAAACGTTTTCTAAAGTACTAAGTAGATTACACCAAGTACTTGAAGAAAATGAAAGCTCAATCCCAACGCTTCATCAAACGTTCTTTAAAACACTTATTGAACAAGTCGATAATTATTTACTATATCGCATTTGGATGATCGTAAATGATTACGTAGCAACTCTTTCTTGTAAAGTTTCAAGAGATTCTATCGATATGTATAGAAAGCTTTATGCTACTTTGGAAGAAAAACAAGAAAATGATGCACTAAAAATTTACGATGAATTAGTAGAGAATATACAGTTTCACTCGTAATGTATAAAATTTGTCGAAATGACCATGACACGTTATGACAAACATTCTACCGCGTAGCGGTTAAAGTTAAACGTAAAGAGTGAGGTTATTAGACAGATTGAGAAGATAAGGCTAACATCAAACTTTGGTGTTAGCCCCATTTTCTTCTTACGCTAACCTTAGCTCTCAACGAAGGGGGTCAAATTGTGCTAAGAGATTTATTCGTGAAAAAGAAAAAGTACGCTGCAATACCTTCAGAACAAGTACGAAAAGATGTACCAGATGGCGTTATGACAAAATGTCCGGAATGTAAAAAAATCATGTATACGAAAGAACTTCTAAAAAATTTAAAAGTATGTGTGAATTGTGGATATCATCATCCTATGAATGCATGGGAACGTCTTGATAGTATATTGGACGAAGGGTCATTCCGTGAGTATGACAAAGAAATGGTTTCATTAAATCCACTCGAGTTTCCAGGTTATGAAGAGAAACTAGAGAGCGATCGTAAGAAGACTGAATTGAACGAAGCGGTTGTAACTGGTGAAGGAACAATTGATGACATGCTTGTTGTTGTTGCAGTAATGGATTCTCGTTTTCGAATGGGGAGCATGGGCTCTGTAGTAGGAGAAAAAATCGCCCGTGCGGTTGAAAAGGCGTACGACTTACAAGTTCCATTTATTATCTTTACTGCTTCGGGTGGTGCCCGTATGCAAGAAGGGATATTAAGTTTAATGCAAATGGCAAAAACAAGCGTAGCTTTGAAAAAGCATAGTAATGCAGGAGGGTTATTTATTTCTGTTATGACTCACCCAACGACGGGCGGGGTTTCAGCGAGTTTCGCTTCACTTGGTGATTATAATCTTGCAGAACCAGGTGCACTTATCGGATTTGCTGGTAGACGTGTAATTGAACAAACGGTGCGTGAGAAACTACCGGAAGATTTCCAAACGGCAGAATTCTTACTAGATCATGGTCAATTAGATGCGGTGGTGCATCGTGATGATATGAGAGAATCGCTTCGCAAGATTTTAGAAGTTCATCAAGGAGGGGAATTGGCTGTATGGCAGAGCTAGAATTTGAAAAACCAGTTGTTGAGCTAAGAAATAAGATTCGTGAACTGAAAGACTATACGAAAAACAGCCAGATGGACTTCAGTGAGGAGATTCGTATTTTGGAAGAAAAGCTAGAAAATTTAGAGGAAGATATATACGGCAATCTAAAAGTATGGGACCGTGTTCAAATTGCTCGTCATGCAGAACGACCGACAACGCTCGATTATATTGAGCACTTATTTACTGATTTTTTCGAATGTCATGGAGATCGTCTATTTGGCGATGATGCAGCGATTGTCGGCGGCATTGCGAAATATAAAGGGATGCCTGTAACTGTAATTGGGCATCAGCGCGGAAAAGATACGAAAGAAAATATTCGCCGTAACTTTGGAATGCCTCATCCAGAAGGATATCGAAAAGCACTGCGTCTCATGAAACAAGCGGAAAAGTTTAATCGTCCTATTATTTGTTTCATCGATACGAAGGGAGCTTATCCTGGTAAAGCAGCTGAAGAACGTGGACAAAGTGAAGCTATTGCCCGCAACCTATTTGAGATGGCAGGTTTAACGGTACCAGTTATTTGTATCGTTATCGGTGAAGGCGGTAGTGGTGGTGCGCTAGGTCTTGGAGTAGGAGATTACATTCATATGCTAGAAAATTCCACTTATTCTGTTATTACACCAGAGGGTGCAGCGGCAATTCTTTGGAAAGATGCAGGAAAAGCAAAGGAAGCTGCAGAAGCAATGAAAATTACAGCAGCAGATTTGAAAGAATTAGGTGTAATTGATGAAATTATTCCAGAGGCAAAAGGTGGAGCTCACCGTAATCTTTTAAAACAGTCAGAAAATATAGACTTAATGATTAGAAAAACTTTTGAACAATTAAACGGAATTTCGAAAGATGAATTAATCGAAAAACGTTATGAAAAATATATGAAAATTGGGCAAGTTTCGTTTTCAAACGCTTCCATTGGGATAAAATAAGAAAAGCGTGCGTTCCTCTTCGCGAATGCACGTTTTTATTATGAAAAGACACATCTTCTCCATTGTGTTTTTATATTTTTTCGTGTTATTTTATTATAAGGCAAATAATCTTTATGAGGTGAGTACAAATGAAACGTATTGGTGTATTAACAAGTGGTGGAGATTCACCTGGTATGAATGCTGCCATTCGTGCAGTTGTTCGTAAAGCGATTTTCCATGATATTGAAGTATATGGTATTTACCATGGATACGCTGGATTAATTTCTGGTCACATTGAAAAATTAGAACTTGGTTCTGTTGGCGATATTATCCACCGCGGTGGTACGAAATTATATACAGCAAGATGTCCTGAGTTTAAAGACCCAGAAGTACGACTAAAAGGTATCGAGCAATTAAAGAAACATGGTATCGAAGGACTTGTTGTTATTGGTGGAGATGGTTCTTACCAAGGCGCTAAAAAATTAACTGAACAAGGATTCCCATGTGTTGGTGTACCAGGTACAATCGACAATGATATCCCTGGAACAGACTTCACAATTGGTTTCGATACAGCTTTAAACACTGTTATTGATGCAATTGATAAAATCCGTGACACAGCTACATCTCATGAACGTACATATGTTATCGAAGTAATGGGACGTCACGCTGGTGATATCGCATTATGGGCTGGTTTAGCTGATGGTGCAGAAACAATATTAATTCCAGAAGAAGAGTATGACATGGATGATGTTATCGCTCGTCTGAAGCGTGGTAGTGAACGTGGTAAAAAACACAGTATTATCGTTGTAGCTGAAGGTGTTGGAAGTGCAATTGACATTGGTAAGCACATTGAAGAAGCAACAAACTTTGATACTCGTGTAACTGTATTAGGTCACGTACAACGTGGCGGATCACCAAGTGCACAAGACCGTGTATTAGCAAGTCGTCTTGGCGCAAGAGCAGTTGAATTATTAATTGCTGGTAGAGGTGGACGTTGTGTAGGTATTCAAGATAACAAACTTGTTGATCATGATATTATCGAAGCGTTAGCTCAAAAGCATACAATCGATAAAGATATGTATCAATTATCTAAAGAATTATCCATCTAATCGGCGTAATGTCGGATATTTGGGAACGGTTTCATAATTTTCGGAGGTGCAATATGCGTAAAACTAAAATTGTATGTACAATAGGTCCTGCTAGTGAAAGTATTGAAAAATTAGAGCAATTAATTGAAGCAGGTATGAACGTTGCTCGTTTAAACTTCTCTCATGGTAGCCATGAAGAGCACGGAGCTCGTATTAAAAACATTCGTGAAGCTTCAAAGAAAACTGGTAAAACAGTTGGTATCTTACTTGATACAAAAGGTCCAGAAATCCGTACTCACGACTTCGTAGACGGACAAGCTGAGCTTGTAACAGGTGCAGAAGTAGTTCTTTCTACTGAGCAAGTATTAGGTACTGCAGAGAAGTTCTCTGTATCTTATGCTGGTCTTTATGACGATGTAGACCCAGGTTCTCGCATTCTAATCGATGACGGTCTTATCGAACTAGAAGTAATCGAAAAAGCTGATGGAAACATCCGTACAAAAGTTCTTAACAGCGGAACTGTAAAAAATAAAAAAGGTGTTAACGTACCAAACGTAAGCATTAAGCTTCCTGGTATCACTGAAAAAGACGTAAAAGATATCATCTTCGGTATCGAGCAAAAAGTTGATTTCATCGCAGCTTCATTCGTACGTAAAGCGTCTGACGTATTAGAAATCCGTGAATTATTAGAAGAGCATGGCGCTCAATACATCCAAATCGTACCGAAAATCGAAAACCAAGAAGGTATCGACAACATCGATTCAATCTTAGAAGTTTCTGACGGTTTAATGGTAGCTCGTGGTGATATGGGTGTAGAAATTCCACCAGAAGAAGTACCATTAGTACAAAAACGTCTAATCAAAAAATGTAACGTGTTAGGTAAACCAGTTATTACTGCGACACAAATGTTAGACTCTATGCAACGCAACCCACGTCCAACTCGTGCGGAAGCAAGTGACGTAGCTAACGCAATCTTCGATGGTACAGATGCAATCATGCTTTCAGGTGAAACAGCTGCTGGTCAATACCCAGTAGAAGCAGTAACAATGATGGCTAACATTGCAGTACGTGTTGAAAAATCATTACAATACGAAGATATGTTCAAAAAACGTATTAAAGAGTTCACTCCAACAATTACAGATGCAATTAGCCAATCTGTTGCGCATACAGCACTTGCTCTTGATGTAGCTGCAATCGTAGCTCCAACAGAAAGTGGGCATACTGCGAAAATGATCTCTAAATACCGTCCAAAATCTCCAATCGTAGCTGTAACATCTGACGAGCAAGTAGGGCGTCGTCTTGCACTTGTTTGGGGTGTACAAGCATTTATGGCTGAGAAGCGCGCAGCTTCAACTGACGAAATGTTAGATACAGCAATTCAAACAGGTATGGATGCAGGTCTAATCGGCCTTGGAGATACTGTAGTAATTACTGCTGGTGTTCCAGTTGCTGAAACTGGTACAACAAACTTAATGAAAATCCACGTTGTTGGTGAAGAAGTTGCTAAAGGACAAGGAATCGGTCGTAAAGCTGCAAAAGGTAAAGTAGTTGTAGCAAAAACAGCTGCTGAAGCTGTAGCGAACGTAAACGAAGGTGATATCCTTGTTACAACAAGCACTGATAAAGATATGATTCCTGCAATCGAAAAAGCTGCTGCTTTAGTTGTAGAAGAAGGTGGCTTAACAAGCCATGCTGCTGTTGTAGGCGTATCAATCGGTATTCCTGTTATCGTTGGTGTAAACGGCGTAACAGCAACTTTAAAAAATGGCCAAGAAGTAACAGTTGATGCAGCACGCGGAATTGTTTATAATGGACATGCGGAAGTGCTATAAGTAATACGGAGAGAAGGATCGGAGTCCTTCTCTTTTTTTTACACAAAAACGAGATAGAATTAGCTTAAAACGCCTAGAATTGCTTTTAAAAGCTGTTTGTTATGGGTTTTAATATGAAAGGGTATTATATTTCATATGATGTATATAGGCGTTGTGAGGGCGTTAAAAGTGAGTTGTGAGAGAGGTGTAGAACTATGAAGTGGTTACTATTCTTGTTTATTTTAATACCGGCGATTGAGATTACGGTCTTAATCGGATCAAGTCATGTAATAGGTTTATGGTCTACGTTCGCTATGATTGTATTTACAGGTGTAGTAGGTGTGTATTTGGCGAAAAGACAAGGATTTAAAGTGCTTGGAGAGATTCAATCTAAGTTGAATAGAGGGGAAATGCCAGGTGAGGCAGTACTAGATGGTATTTTTGTATTTGTAGGAGGTATTCTCTTAGTGCTTCCTGGTTATGTGACAGATGTGCTAGGGTTTATCTGCGTAATCCCTATTACGAGAGCTTTATTGAAGCCGCTTGTTATGAAGTGGATGGAATGGAAGTTTAGAAAGAACTCTACTATTATCATTCAGAAGTAGCGCTTAGATTATAACGATCTAAGTGCTATTTTTTTGTCTTGTAAGAGGGGAGGAACTTTCTGATTGAAGCTTTGCTTTACCGCGTTATTTGTAGGGTGTGGAATTTCTATCTCAAAGCTGGGATGCTCGTAAGTGTTTGATGTGGGGGGATGAACGAAACGTCCGCTTATTATATTTGCTATATAATTTTCGTTTGAACTCTTGTTGTGCTTCGATTAAACGTGTGATTTTTTAGTGCTATTAATTTGGATGAATAAGATGGTGCGAAATGCAGCCAAATTAAAGTTTTGCTTTCGTATATAAAGGAGCGATGGGTGTAAAGAATTAATATAAAAGGTGGGGATTGTTAGTTGAAGCCTTATTTTATGCCGTTTTGTATATTTATTCATTTACATAAAAAGTAATAAATGTAAGTAATAATTATAGGTAAAATAGAATAAAAATGTATTTTTAGCTACAATATGTGTTTTTTTATGCAAAAAAACAAGAGGATTATCCTGTTTCTGGGTAATTCTCTTGTTGCGTGTGAGTAGTGTGGAAAATAGGTAAAAGGAATAATCAGTGGGAATTTCCCACTGATTATAGCTTGATTTTTTGTATGAATTAGAAACTGTTATTTTGAAGGTGAACCTTTAATATATTTCCACAAGTCATGGAAGACATTAGCTTTGTGTAATGTATTAAGTAGTACTAAGGTGACTGGACCGATGATTAATCCTAAAAAGCCAAAAAGCTTAAAGCCGACAAATAGAGCGACGAGTGTTGCTAATGGATCGAGACCGATGTTAGATGAAAGTACTTTCGGCTCCATAATTTGTCTTTGGACAATCACGACGATGTATAAAATGAGAAGGCCAATGGCGAATGCGGTATCGCCAGTGAAAAATACGTATATAACCCACGGAACGAAGACCGCGCCTGTTCCTAAATAGGGTAGTAAATCTACAACTCCTGTAATAATCGCAATAGTAATGGCGTATGGTACGCGTAATATTAAAAGTCCGATCAGTACAATAACGGTTGTCATAGATACGAGTGTAAGTTGTGCTTTCACAAAACCAAACAAAGCTTTTCTTAAATCGACAAAAATAGTTTTTCCGTATCCATGTACACGATTCGGTAGCAAATTTCTTGCTTTCTGAGCAAGACGGTGCCAATCGTAACTAATGAAGAAAGTGGCTAATAAAATGAATACAAGGACAGTTAACGTTGTTGGCAGTGCACTAATGAAATTCGTTAACCCACTTATAATGGCGGTTAAAAGTTCTTTCATTTGTGTTGTTGCTTCTGTTCCTAAGTTTTGGATGTTTTGTGTAATTGTATAGCGCTGTGGTTCTCCAAGATGATTAAATTTAGAGATTAAATCATCGTAGAGAGGCATAATATGATTAAGTGCAAATTGCTGAGCGAATGTAACGATATCCGGAAACTTTACTGTAACAAGTTGGAGTAAGTATGTTGTGGCAGATATTGCTTCAGTCACAAGATATGTAACAAGTCCAACGATAGCTCCAAATACGAGAATTAAGCTAACGAGTACTGCTAGTGCGCGAGGAAATTGTAGTTTTTGATTAAGGAAATTGACGACAGGATTAATCAAATAAGCAAATGCAAAAGCGATAATAAAAGGATAGATAAGCCCTGACATGTATAGTAATACATAGAACCCAGCTATCGTTGCTACAATGACAAATATGAGTCGCAATATCATATATAGTAAGTTTCGGTTCAAAGATGTATACCTCCCATTCCGATTTGGATTATCCTAATTCGTTCAACTTATAACTAGCGTGCTCTGCTGATTAAAGTCTCACTTTATCGGCAGTAAATCTCCCGCCAAAGCCCAATTGGTGAAGGTCAATAATCAGCGGAAGATGCCCAACTGATTAAAGTTTTACTTTATGTTATAGTGGAATGATGGATTTAACCTGCTTTTTTCGGTATATGAATAGCTGTGAAAGCCTATTGGTGATGCTTCTACTATATGGTAAAAACTTCATTTTCTCTTCTTTTTATTTTACCTGTTTCTAATTAGAAAAGAAAGAAGAGACGCCCGTTTTTTAAAATGTATACATGCTTAAATTTTGATGGTGAAAGTCTCAGTTTTTCATTTTAAAATACATAAAAAATGAAGTGATTCATGTTGGATAGGCATCGATATAGCATGTATAACGATAGGTTTAAAGGTATTTTTGTTTGGAAATGAGTTCATTATTTTCAGAAAGGAAGTGCAAACATGATTAGTCAGTCAACGTTATTTTTATTCATACTACTTATTATAGGACTTATTGCTAAAAACCAATCGCTTACTGTAGCTATTGGTGTGTTATTTCTATTGAAGTTTACGTTTTTAGGAGATAAGGTCTTTCCTTATTTACAAACGAAAGGAATTAACCTAGGTGTAACGGTCATTACAATAGCGGTGCTCGTACCGATTGCGACGGGGGAAATAGGTTTTAAACAACTTGGAGAAGCGGCGAAATCGTATTATGCGTGGATTGCTTTAGCTTCAGGTGTAGCGGTCGCTTTGTTAGCGAAAGGCGGCGTACAATTGTTGACAACGGATCCTCATATTACAACTGCGCTTGTTTTTGGGACAATTATAGCGGTTGCGTTATTTAATGGGGTTGCTGTTGGTCCGTTAATTGGGGCTGGAATTGCCTATGCGGTTATGAGTATTATACAAATGTTTAAATAAGGAATTTTATAGTAATATAAAATTTTTGAATTCTTTCTGTTCACAAAAGTCAGATAATTGTTTATAATAGGATTAGAAACTTTGAAAAGTTACATAACAGCAGAGACTTTACACCAGATAAAATAAAAACAACATAAAACAATTTTATAATGATATTGTTTTATGTTGTTTTTATCATAAAACTCTTCGGAATGTATTTTCCTCACTAACTTGTTGTTTTGAGCGTGAGGATTCGGGGAGACATTCACGCTCATGCTTTCCATGTAAACAATGGACAATAAGAGGGGAACATCGCAACAAATTTGCATGATCGTGCATTTTGCTTGCCTAAAGAGTGAACGGGCGTTCATAATTCATAAGGGGAGCAAATAGATATAAGGAGCAAGGTTGGGAGAATTTTCAGGAAAAGGAGAGAATGTCATGACTGTTATTCGAGGTTTAGAAGGGGTAGTAGCAACAACATCATCTGTGAGCTCTATTATTGATGATACATTAACTTATGTTGGGTATAATATTGATGATTTAGCTGAGAATGCTACGTTTGAAGAAGTAGTGTACTTATTATGGCACCGCAAGCTTCCTAATGAAAAAGAACTAGCGGAATTTAATGAAATTGTATCTGAATACTATAAAGTTCCAGGTGAGATTTTAACATATTTGAAACAAGTAGATTTAAAAATTGCACATCCGATGTCTGTTTTACGAACTGCGATTTCCATGCTATCATTATACGATGAGAGCGCTGAAATTATGGATGAAAAGTCTAATTATTTGAAAGCGGTTAAATTACAGGCTCAAGTGGGAACTTTAGTTGCTGCTTACGCGAGAATCCGTAAAGGTTTAGATATTGTTGAGCCAAGAAAAGATTTATCATTAGCTGCAAACTTCTTGTACATGTTAAATGATCGCGAGCCAAATGAAGTTGAAATTGAAGCTTTTGATAAGGCGCTTGTACTTCATGCGGATCATGAGTTAAACGCTTCTACATTTACTGCACGTGTTTGCGTAGCTACACTTTCAGATGTATATTCTGGTATTACAGCAGCAATCGGTGCGTTGAAAGGTCCTCTTCACGGTGGGGCGAATGAAAATGTAATGAAGATGTTAACTGAAATTGGCGAAGAAGAAAATGTAGAATCATATATTCATAATGCTCTTCAAAATAAAGTGAAAATCATGGGATTTGGTCACCGTGTGTATGAGCAAGGTGATCCGCGTGCAAAACACTTACGTGAAATGTCTAAGAGATTATGCGTGCTTTTAGGAGAAGACAAATGGTATAATATGTCTATCAAAATTGAAGACATTGTAACAAAAGAAAAAGGTCTTCCACCAAATGTTGATTTCTATTCAGCTTCTGTATACCATTGTTTAGGAATTGACCATGACTTATTTACACCTATTTTTGCAATTAGCCGTATGTCAGGCTGGTTAGCTCATATTCTAGAACAATATGAAAATAACCGTTTAATCCGTCCGCGTGCTGATTATAATGGACCAACGCATCAAGTGTATGTTCCAATCGCACAAAGATAAGCAAAAAACACTATTTCGATAGTGAAAATACGCTTTCAAAAGTCTGATTTTTTCGGAAAGATGTAATGATTAGAATATTTTAATTTGACTAACGGTTTGAACTGAGGGGTTATTCCCTCAGTTTCATACATATGAAATTCAAACATGGGGGTTATCACATTGACGACAGGTGAAAAAATTACTGTAACTAATGGTGTTATGAATGTACCAAACAATCCGATTATTCCATTTATTGAAGGAGATGGAATTGGTCCTGATATTTGGGCAGCTGCATCTCGCGTAATAGAAGCAGCAGTTGAAAAAGCTTATGATGGTGAGAAGAAAATCGTTTGGAAAGAAGTGCTTGCAGGGGAAAAAGCATTCAACCAAACAGGCGAGTGGTTACCAGAAGAAACTTTAAATTTAATTCGCGAATATTTAATCGCAATTAAAGGTCCACTTACAACTCCAGTTGGCGGTGGTATTCGTTCTCTAAACGTAGCACTTCGTCAAGAATTAGATCTATATGTATGTCTACGTCCAGTTCGTTATTTTGAAGGTGTTCCTTCACCTGTAAAACGTCCGGAAGATACTGATATGGTTATTTTCCGTGAAAATACAGAAGACATTTATGCTGGAATTGAATATGCACAAGGATCTCCAGAAGCAGAAAAAGTTCTTGCTTTCTTAAAAGAAGCAATGGGTGTTAATAAAATCCGCTTCCCAGAAACATCTGGTATTGGTATTAAACCAATCTCAGAAGAAGGGACAAAGCGTCTTGTTCGTGCTGCAATTCAATATGCAATTAATGAAAAACGCTCTTCTGTTACATTAGTTCATAAAGGAAACATTATGAAATTTACAGAAGGTGCTTTCAAAAACTGGGGTTACGAAGTAGCGGAACAAGAATTCGGCGACAAAGTATTTACTTGGGCTGAATATGATCGCATTGTTGAAAAAGATGGTAAAGATGCAGCAAATAAAGCGATGGCAGACGCTGAAGTGGCTGGAAAAATCATCGTAAAAGATTCTATTGCAGACATCTTCTTACAACAAATTTTAACTCGTCCACGTGAGTTCGATGTTGTTGCAACAATGAACTTAAATGGTGACTATATCTCTGATGCACTTGCTGCACAAGTAGGTGGAATTGGTATTGCACCTGGTGCAAACATTAACTATGTGACTGGACATGCTATCTTTGAAGCTACACATGGTACAGCTCCAAAATATGCAGGTTTAGATAAAGTAAACCCATCTTCAGTTCTTCTTTCAGGTGTATTATTATTAGAACACTTAGGATGGAATGAAGCAGCGAAATTAGTAACAGATTCAGTTGAGAAAACAATTGCATCAAAAGTAGTAACATATGACTTCGCTCGCCTAATGGAAGGCGCAACAGAAGTGAAGTGTTCTGAGTTTGCTAATGAGCTTATTAAAAACATGGATGTAGCGATAATCAAAAACGCATAATTAAAGCGGGGGGTAAATTATGACAATCAAACGCAAGAAGGTTTCAGTCATCGGTGCAGGATTTACAGGAGCAACAACGGCATTCTTATTAGCACAAAAAGAACTTGCAGATGTTGTATTAGTGGACATTCCACAACTGGAAAATCCAACAAAAGGGAAAGCGTTAGATATGTTAGAAGCGAGCCCAGTACAAGGTTTTGATGCTAACATTATTGGAACATCTGATTACGCAGATACTGCTGATTCTGACGTTGTCGTTATTACAGCAGGTATTGCACGTAAGCCTGGTATGAGCCGTGATGACTTAGTAGCAACGAACTCTAAAATTATGAAAAGTATTACGCGCGACATTGCAAAACATTCACCAAATGCAATTATTGTTGTGTTAACAAATCCAGTTGATGCAATGACATATTCTGTATTTAAAGAAGCAGGATTCCCGAAAGAGCGTGTAATCGGCCAATCGGGTGTATTAGATACAGCTCGTTTCCGTACATTCATCGCACAAGAATTAAATCTTTCTGTAAAAGACATTACAGGATTTGTTCTTGGTGGACACGGTGACGATATGGTACCTCTTGTGCGTTATTCTTATGCAGGTGGCATTCCGTTAGAAACGTTAATTCCGAAAGAGCGTTTAGAAGCAATCGTAGAACGTACACGTAAAGGTGGCGGTGAGATTGTAGGCTTATTAGGAAACGGTAGTGCATATTATGCACCAGCAGCTTCTTTAGTTGAAATGACAGAAGCAATCTTAAAAGATCAACGCCGTGTATTACCAGCTATTGCGTACCTTGAAGGTGAGTATGGTTATAGTGACCTTTACTTAGGGGTACCAGTAATTCTAGGTGGTAACGGAATTGAAAAAATTATTGAATTAGAACTTCTTTCAGATGAAAAAGAAGCGTTAGATCGCTCTGTAGAATCTGTACGTAACGTAATGAAAGTTCTTGTTTAATAATTGAATAGTAGTGAAAAAGATTCGGGATTCCGAATCTTTTTCTACTATTTACCGAATTGTTTTTTTGAAATAATATGAAAACGCTGTCATTTGTAGTATCCTATAATGAAACTATAGATTTATACTATATATTGCCCTCATCATAGTAAAGTTCGGATAAGGTATCGCTTTTAGTAGGATAATAAGGTGAAAAAAATCGGAGGGGGTTGTAACATGTTAAAGAAAAAAGTTCAAATTGGTCGTAAAATGGATGAAATTACAGTAGGAGAGAAATTATCTATCACTGAAAAAGTTGAGGATAAAGATTTGTTATTGTACTTAGGGTTAACGAATGATGCCAATCCATTATATATTCAGCATGATTACGCATCCCAAACTCCGTATGAAAAGCCGATTGTACCAAGCATTATGCTAACGGGAATGATTACAACGGCGGTTACGAAATATTTACCGGGTCCAGGAAGTCATATTACGAGAAAGGACCTTACATTCGTGAAACATGTTCACCATTATGAAACGTTACAAATCCACTTTGAAGTTGTGGCTGTTTCTGAGGAGGAACATACAATTGATATGCTTGTATCTGCTCATGATGAAAAAGGAGAAACTGTTGTAAAGGGTTCATTAACAGTAACGCCACCTTATAAATCTGTTTCCATTATGGAAAAAGCATTAGATAATTTTTAAAAGATGAAAATATGAATAGCGCTAGCATACCTTTAATAAGGATGCTAGCGCTATTTTTAGTTGAAGAATCCTTCTTTGAACCCTTCAGCAAATTCTGAGCACCCCGTTTTAATCGTATCCCAGCTCGGAGTGTTGAAAGCAAGAATACATGTGACTGCTAAAGATAGAATGGATAGTATTAGTCGCATAATAGACCTCCGTATATTATTAATTTATATATTAAGATTAATAATATAATTATCGGTAATTGAAGTCAATTAAAGGAGTGGTTTTTTAGGTGAGGTGGAAAAGAGAAGACGTGATCTTTGAAACGGTAAGAGAAGCTGAAGTGTGGGCAGACGGGGTTGCGAATGAAATGTACGGGAGAGTATTTGATGGATATGAAACACCAGATTATAAAATAGCGTATGCTCTTTCGTTTTTCCTAGCACAAAATCAAGATTTTATAGTTCATACGGAAGTGAGCTTTAAAGAAGAGAGGGCAATCTATAAAGTTTGGCAAAATCCTGTGTAGTTGCAGGTGAATCGTAATTACTTCTATTTTCTCAATTCTACACAAACGATCTCCATGAATAGACAATTATATTGAGAGGGACCTTGTTTTCTAGTATGATGAGAATAACGGGGAAAATACTAGGATGAAGAAGGTTTCAAGTCTATAACTTGGAGGAAAAGAATGAACAATCGTATTTTAGTAGTTGATGATGAGGAATTTATCTTAACTTTAATCGAATTTAATTTACAACAAGCTGGGTTTGAAGTTATAACAGCGATGGATGGAGAAATGGCGCTTCAAAAAGCGACAACAGAACGCCCAGATTTAATTATATTAGATTTAATGCTTCCGAAAATGGATGGTATGGAAGTGTGTAAAGAATTACGATTGCAGCGCGTTATGACGCCGATTTTAATGTTAACGGCAAAAGATGATGAGTTTGATAAGGTGCTAGGCCTTGAACTTGGGGCAGATGATTATATGACGAAGCCATTTAGTCCAAGGGAAGTTGTTGCTCGTGTGAAGGCAATTTTGCGCCGCACGAAATTACAACAAGAAGAACAAGTTGCAGAAGCGCCAGATGAAGATAGCATCACAATTGCAGAACTTAAAATTTTACCGGAGTTTTATGAGGCTTATTTCCAAGGAAGAAAGCTTGAATTAACACCAAAAGAATTTGAACTACTTGTGTATCTTGCGAAAAATAAAAGTCGCGTGTTGACGCGTGATCAATTATTAAGTGCTGTATGGAATTACGATTTTGCTGGTGATACACGAATTGTTGATGTTCATATTAGCCATTTGCGCGATAAAATTGAACAAAATACGAAAAAACCGACGTACATTAAAACGATACGTGGTTTAGGATATAAATTAGAGGAGCCAAAAGGGAATGAATAAATTTCGTTCCAGGCTTCTTTTTACATTTGTTTCTCTTATTGTATTTATTTTAGTTGGACTAGGTTTATTGCTAGAAACTGTGTTTGAAAACTACTATATAGATCATGCTAAAGAGAGAATGGTAAAAGAGACGGAGTATGTTGCGGCGTTAGCAGAAGAGCAAGGTTTTGATAATGTTTTAAAAAATCCATACGTATTTGAAAAGTTAGAAGAAAAAATACCAGCTTCTATCGTATTTGTGGATGAAAAAAAGAAAGTTCAATATAGAAAAGGACAAGAATTGGCATTTAGTCCAGAGACGATTAAAGAACTTACTTCGGAAGTGGCAAAACAACGAAGTAAAGTGATTACGAAAGAGACAGATCGAAAGAATGAATTTTATCATGCGGTGTTCGTTCAAGATGTAGAAGGAAAACAAGGATACGTTTTGGTGAAAAGTACAATCGATCCTTTAAAAGACGTACATCAAAAAACGTGGGGATTATTAATTATCGGATTTGTCATTGCTTGTCTCGTAGTTGTATTTTTAGGTATGAAAATTACAGGGCAATATATTAGGCCAATTGAATCGGTTACGAAAGTTGCAATTGAATTGGCAAAGGGTAATTATAAAGCACGTGCATACGAAAGTCATTCGGATGAAACAGGAATGCTGAGTAAAGCGATTAATATTTTAGCTCGTAACTTACAAGAGATGACACTTGAACAAGAAATGCAGCAAGATCGTCTGCATACGTTAATTGAAAATATGGGAAGCGGAATGATTTTAATTGATAGCCGCGGGTATATAAACCTTGTAAACCGCTCTTATAAGGAAACTTTCCACGTAACAGATGAAGAATATTTAGATCGCTTATATTATGAATCGTTTCATCATACAGAAATTATTGAGCTTGTAGAAGAAATCTTTATGACAGAAGTGAAAGTGCGTAAACAAATGTTATTGCCACTTGGAATTGAGCGGAAGCATTTCGAAGTATATGGAGCGCCGATTATCGGGACAAACCATGAATGGAAAGGGATTGTTCTCGTATTCCATGACATAACAGAGTTAAAGAAATTAGAACAAATGAGAAAAGACTTTTTAGCGAATGTTTCTCATGAATTAAAGACACCGATTACTTCTATTAAAGGTTTTTCAGAGACACTCTTAGACGGAGCGATGGATAATAAAAAATTCTGCGAACATTTCTTGCACATTATTTTAAAAGAAAGTGAGCGTATGCAAGGGTTAATTGAAGATTTATTAGATTTGTCGAAGATTGAACAACAAGGATTTAAATTAAATATGGGAACCGTTGACATGAAGGGGCTGCTTGAAGATATTCATATGGTGCTTGATAATAAAGCAGGAGAAAAAGAAATCTCTTTACAAGTGAATGTATTAAAACGTGCTTCTGTTATTGGAGATCCAAGTCGTTTGAAACAAATCTTTATTAATTTAATGAATAACGCGATCGTATATACACCGGCTGGAGGCGTTGTTTCAGTAGAGTTAGCGGACGATAAATATAATGTTTATATAAAAGTATCGGATACTGGAATTGGTATTAGTAAAGAGGAAATTCCGCGTATTTTTGAACGCTTTTACCGAGTGGATAAAGCGAGAAGTAGAAATACTGGTGGTACAGGCCTTGGGTTATCAATTGTCAAGCATTTAGTAGAGGCGCATCACGGTACAATTACAGTGGATAGTGAAGTTGGGGAAGGGACAACATTTACAGTTGTTTTACCAAAATCAGCAACTGAAAAATAGGATGAAGGATGTTTACAATATATTAACAATGGCTTAATTAAATATTAATAAAGCTCTGTTAATATAATACATGAAAACCCCTTCATCCAAGGAGTAATTTTGGACGAGAATAGTTAAGCTGTTCTCGTCACTTCCCTTTATGCCAATATAAGTCTGTTTTATATATGAAAGAAAATAACCGTTATTTTTCTTCTCTCTATTAGTCATGTTAATATAGAGAGAGGAAAGGAACGGTTTTTTTCTGTGAAAAAAATCATTTCAAATTTGTATGGGGAGGTTTCAATTTTGGAAAAAAAGGTCGTATTAGTAGATGGTAATAATATCGCGTATCGTGCTTTCTTTGCACTACCGCTTTTAAATAACGACAAAGGTATACATACGAACGCAATTTACGGTTTTACAATGATGTTAATGAGAATATTAGAGGAAGAAAAGCCAACTCATATGTTAGTGGCGTTTGATGCAGGCAAAACAACCTTCCGTCATAAAACGTATAGTGAGTATAAAGGAGGACGTCAAAAGACTCCACCTGAATTATCAGAGCAGTTCCCGTTTATTCGTGAGATGCTGGATGCGTTCAATGTACCGCGTTATGAATTAGAAAATTATGAAGCGGATGATATTATGGGAACGCTAGCAAAAGAAGCGAGTGAACAAGGAGCAAGTGTAAAAGTTATTTCAGGAGATAAAGATTTACTTCAACTTGTTTCTGATAACACGCTTGTATGTATTCCGCGAAAAGGGATTACGGAAGTAGATGAATATACGAAAGAATCTTTATTTGAAAAATATAGCTTATCACCAAAGCAAATTATCGATATGAAAGGTTTAATGGGAGACCAATCAGATAATATTCCGGGTGTACCAGGAGTTGGTGAAAAAACGGCGATTAAATTGTTAACACAGTTTGGAACGGTTGAAGAAGTGTATGAAAATCTAGATCAAGTAAGCGGGAAGAAATTAAAAGAAAAACTGGAAGAAAATAAAGAACAAGCTCTTATGAGTAAAGATCTTGCGACTATTATTACAGATGCGCCGATTACAGTTCATGTGGATGATATGGCGTATAAAGGATATGAAGCAAGTGATGTGATTCCAATGTTCGAGAGTTTAGGATTTACATCTCTTTTAAATAAATTAGGCGTTACGCCAGAAGAAACAGCTCCAGCTGAATTAGATGATATTACATTTGATATTGTGGAAGAAGTTACAGAAGAAATGCTTCAGCAAGATAGTGCGCTTATCGTAGAAGTGCAAGAAGATAATTATCATAAGGCGGATATTCAAGGCTTTGGTATTCAAAATGAAAATGGTTGCTACTTTATTCAGAAGGATATTGCTCTTGCATCGAATGCATTTAAAGCATGGCTTGCAAATGGAGAAATGAGAAAGCATACATTTGATGCGAAGCGAGCAATCGTTGCACTGAAATGGAATGGGATAGATATGCAAGGGATTGACTTTGATCTATTAATCGCTGCTTATTTACTTGACCCGGCTGATACAGATAAAGATTTCCGTACTGTAGCGAAAATGAAAGAAACGCATGCTGTGAAATCAGATGAAGAAGTTTACGGAAAAGGTGCGAAGCGTGCTGTTCCAGAGTTAGAAGTAGTAGCGGAGCATGTGGCTCGTAAAGTGCATGTATTATATGATGTAAAGCAAACATTCGTTGAAGAGTTAAAGAAGAATGAGCAATATGAACTGTTTACAGAGTTAGAATTGCCACTTGCGCGTGTATTAGCTGATATGGAAGTAAAAGGTGTAAAAGTTGATACGGAGCGTCTTCGTAATATGGGAGAAGAACTCGCAGGTAGATTAAAGGAAATGGAACAGGAAATTTATAAGCTTGCGGGAACAGAATTTAATATTAATTCACCAAAGCAGCTTGGTGTAATTCTGTTTGAGAACTTAAACTTACCGGTTATCAAAAAGACGAAAACAGGTTATTCTACGTCAGCTGATGTATTAGACAAGCTTATGGATCGCCATGAAATTATTCCAAACATTTTACATTATCGTCAATTAGGGAAACTAAATTCAACTTATATTGAAGGTTTACTGAAAGTTGTACATGAAGATTCATCTAAAATCCATACTCGTTTCAATCAAGTGTTAACGCAAACAGGTCGATTAAGTTCAACGGATCCGAACTTGCAAAATATCCCGATTCGATTAGAAGAAGGAAGAAAGATTCGTCAGGCATTTGTTCCATCAGAAGAAGGTTGGATTATGTATGCGGCTGATTATTCACAAATCGAACTGCGTGTATTAGCTCATATTGCAAATGATAAAGGGCTAGTTGAAGCATTCCAGCATGACATGGATATTCATACGAAAACAGCTATGGATGTATTTGGCGTTGAAAAAGATGAAGTCACTTCAAATATGAGACGACAAGCGAAAGCTGTTAACTTCGGAATTGTGTATGGTATTAGTGATTATGGTCTTTCACAAAACTTAGGAATTACAAGAAAAGCAGCAGCGGAATTTATTGAAAAGTATTTAGAAAGTTTCCCTGGTGTACAAGAATACATGGAGGACATCGTAAAAGATGCGAAACAAAAAGGATATGTGGCTACATTATTAAATCGTCGTCGTTATATTCCAGAAATTACGAGTCGTAATTTCAATTTACGTAGCTTTGCTGAGCGTACAGCGATGAATACACCAATTCAAGGTACTGCAGCAGATATTATTAAAAAAGCGATGATTATTATGGCAGATCGTTTAGAAGAAGAAGGATTACAAGCGCGTCTTCTTCTGCAAGTACACGATGAATTAATATTTGAAGCACCAAAAGAAGAAATTGAAAAATTAGAGCAGCTTGTACCTGAAGTAATGGAGCATGCAATTGAACTCGCAGTTCCGCTGAAAGTTGATTATTCTTACGGTCCAACTTGGTACGACGCAAAATAAGGAAGTGATGAAATGCCTGAATTACCAGAGGTTGAAAACGTCAGACGGACACTTGAAAATCTTGTAACAGGAAAAACGATTGAAGATGTTATTGTTACTTATCCAAAAATAGTGAAACGACCGGATGATGCAGAAATCTTTAAAGAAATGCTAAAAGGCGAGAAGATTGAAAATATAAAGCGAAGAGGAAAGTTTTTGCTTCTATATATAACAAATTATGTTATTGTTTCACATTTGCGTATGGAAGGTAAGTTTTTACTACATCAAGAGGATGAGCCGATTGATAAACATACGCACGTCCGTTTCTTATTTACAGATGGAACTGAATTACATTATAAAGATGTGAGAAAGTTTGGTACGATGCATCTCTTTAAGAAAGGTGAAGAGATGAACCAAATGCCTCTTGCTGACTTAGGTCCGGAGCCGTTTGATGCTGAATTGACACCACAGTATTTACAAGAAAGATTGCAAAAGACAAATCGTAAAATAAAAGTTGTGCTATTGGACCAGCGTCTTTTAGTAGGGCTTGGAAATATATATGTAGATGAAGTTTTATTCCGTTCTCAAATTCATCCGGAACGAGAAGCTTCGTCTTTGACAATAGAAGAAATTGAGCGAATTTATGAGGCTACCGTTACAACGCTAGGCGAAGCAGTGAAGCGTGGCGGAAGTACAATTCGAACGTATATCAACTCACAAGGGCAAATTGGTTCGTTCCAAGAACTCCTAAATGTATACGGAAAAAAAGGAGAACCGTGTGTAACTTGCGGTACGATATTAGAAAAAACAGTTGTTGGCGGGCGAGGAACGCATTACTGCCCAATTTGTCAGCCAAGAATATAGAAAAGAGATAACATCGGATAGGCATTTGTCATATACATACAGCAGAGCTATGTATAAGGGAGGAGCTTACCGATGTACCTTTATTTATCTCTTATTTTATTAGCTTTTACATTAAGCTTAGATAGCTGTAGTGTAGGGCTAACATATGGTTTAAGAAGCGTAAGAATTCCACTAAGATCAATTATAATTATCGGAATGTGTTCAGCGGCTGTTATGCTTGTTTCAATGGGAATTGGACATATGATCGCGAAAGTATTTTCACCTGTTATCGCAACGCGTATCGGTGGGCTTGTTCTTATTGGAATAGGGATTTGGGTATTGTATCAATTTTTTCGAAGTGAGAAAAAAGAAGAACCGAAGCAAGAGGAGAAGGTCTGGAAATTAGAGATTGCCTCGCTAGGGCTAGTGATTCAAATTTTACGGAAACCGACTGTAGCAGATTTTGATAAATCAGGCACCATTTCTGCAGGAGAGGCATTGCTTCTTGGTATCGCTCTTTCTGTAGACTCATTTGGTGCCGGAATTGGTGCATCTTTATTAGGGTATGCACCCGCTATGATGGCGATATTAGTTGCAATTATGAGTTCTTTGTTTTTATTTATTGGAATGAAACTTGGAACGGTTTTATCGAATATGAAGTGGTTACAAAAATTTACATTCCTGCCTGGGGTATTACTCATTATAATTGGAATTTGGAAAATGTAAGTATGGGCGTGGAACTTTGGTTTCGCGCCTTTTATTATGAGGAGGATTATTATGACAGTAGTAATTGGATTAACGGGAGGCATTGCAAGCGGAAAAAGTACGGTTTCAGAAATGTTTCGTGAGCTAAGTATACCAGTTATTGATGCAGATGTTATTGCAAGAGAAGTTGTAGAACAAGGAAAACCAGCATATAACAAAATAGTAGAAGTATTTGGAACGGAAGTGTTACAAGAAGATGGAGAACTAGATCGTCCAAAACTGGGAAGTGTCGTTTTCTATAATGAAGAAAAACGATTGCAGTTAAATAAAATTGTTCATCCTGCAGTGCGTGAGGAAATGAATAGGCAAAAGGAAATGTACATAAAAGAAGATATGCAAGCGGTTGTGTTAGATATTCCTCTCTTATTTGAAAGCAAATTAACAAGTCTCGTTGACCGCGTTTTAGTTGTAGCAGTTAAGCCGCATACGCAATTAGAGCGTTTAATGAAACGAAATAACTTTTCAGAAGAAGAAGCAACAGCTCGTATTCAATCTCAAATGCCGTTAGAAGAAAAAGTGAAAAATGCAGATGAAGTGATAAATAATGATGGCACAATTATGGGAACGAAAACACAATTGCAGGTAATTTTAAAGAAGTGGAACATTATTGACTAAAAAATTGTGAAATTAATGAAAATGCTTAGTGACATATCTCCTTTTTGTGTTATACTATTATTGGGATTGGAGATAAATAGTATAACGCATTCAAGGGGGATAACATATTATGACTCGTGTGGCAATTAATGGATTTGGACGTATTGGGAGAATGGTATTTCGTCAAGCAATAAAAGAAAGCGCATTCGAAATTGTAGCAATCAATGCAAGCTATCCATCTGAAACGTTAGCACACTTAATTAAATATGATACAGTTCATGGCAAGTTTGACGGAACAGTAGAAGCATTTGAAGATCACTTATTAGTTGATGGAAAAATGATTCGCCTTTTAAACAACCGCGATCCAAAGGAATTGCCTTGGACAGATTTAGGTGTTGAAGTTGTAATTGAAGCAACTGGTAAATTTAATTCAAAAGAAAAAGCAATTCTTCACGTTGAAGCTGGAGCGAAAAAAGTTATTTTAACAGCGCCTGGTAAAAATGAAGATGTAACAATTGTAGTTGGTGTGAACGAAGACCAATTAGATATTACAAAACATACTGTTATTTCAAATGCATCTTGTACAACAAACTGTTTAGCGCCTGTTGTGAAGGTGTTAGATGAGCAGTTTGGAATTGAAAACGGTTTAATGACGACAGTTCACGCTTATACAAATGACCAAAAAAATATTGATAACCCACATAAAGATTTAAGAAGAGCACGTGCTTGCGGACAATCAATCATTCCGACAACGACAGGTGCTGCGAAAGCGCTAGCAAAAGTTCTTCCGCACTTAAACGGAAAACTTCATGGTATGGCACTTCGTGTACCAACACCAAACGTGTCTCTTGTTGACTTAGTAGTAGATGTAAAACGCGATGTGACAGTTGAAGCTATTAACGATGCATTCAAAACTGTTGCAAACGGTGCTTTAAAAGGTATTGTAGAATTCAGCGAAGAGCCTTTAGTATCTATCGACTTTAATACAAATACACATTCAGCTATTATCGATGGTTTATCTACAATGGTAATGGGTGATCGTAAAGTGAAAGTACTTGCTTGGTATGATAACGAGTGGGGCTACTCTCGTCGTGTTGTAGATCTTGTAACGTTAGTTGTTGAAGAGTTAGCGAAACAAGAAAATGTGCAACACATTTAAGTGAATAAGGGAGGAGAGGGCAAGGCAATATTTGCCCTCTTTTTTTATTTTTTTCTGAAAAGGAAAAAAATTATATAAGTATATTTTAAAAAGTGGACATACCACGAAACGTTGTGATTACTGCATTTGTGAATCGTTTATTTTTTTTAGGGAAAAGTAAAGAGGAAAATATGACAGAAAATCGAAAAAACTGTTGTTGCAAAATGAAAATAAACAAAGTATACTAACACTCGTAAACTTAAGAGCTGAGGTACGTAGTCACTACTTAAAGGGTTAGGACCTCTCTGGACTAACTTTCCCCCGTGGTAGTGGAGCAAGCCAAATTGCAAATTAGTTTTCAATTCGAACAGTTAGAATAAATTTACAAGGGGGAACTGTAGAATGGATACTATGGATACGATGGGTCGTCACGTGATCGCTGAACTTTGGGATTGCGATTTCGACAAGCTTAATGACATGCCGTATATTGAACAATTATTTGTGGATGCAGCACTAAGAGCTGGTGCTGAAGTGCGTGAGGTTGCTTTCCATAAATTTGCACCACAAGGTGTAAGTGGAGTAGTAATTATCTCAGAATCACATTTAACAATTCATAGCTTTCCGGAGCACGGTTACGCAAGTATTGATGTTTATACTTGTGGGGATCGTATTGATCCAAATGTTGCTGCAGAATATATTGCAGAAGGTTTAAACGCGAAAACGCGTGAGAGCATCGAGCTTCCTCGAGGCACTGGTAGCTTCGAAATTAAGCAGAGAGAAACAAAAGCTCTTTAAAAAAGAACATAATTGATTTAAAATGTAAAGAGGTGTATAATGCACCTCTTTTTTAGTTTATAAAAAAGGAAAAATATAACGTACTCGTTAGTTGAATACATTGGACTCTTGCAAATGAGGTAGTGCCCTATATACCATCTTATTTTTAAGTATGAGATGATAAAGTGATGCGCTGAAACTTAAAGTGGTAAGAGAGTTAGAATGAGTTATATAATATTGTATATATATTTTAGGTGAATTGAGTAGAGAAAAATAAAGAGTATAGTGTAAAGGAGTGAATGAATTGCGTTGTCCATCCTGTTCTCATAATGGTACAAGAGTGTTAGATTCGCGTCCGGTAGACGAGGGGCGCTCTATTCGAAGAAGAAGAGAGTGTGAAAGTTGTTTAAGTCGCTTTACGACCTTTGAAAGGGTAGAAGAGTCACCTCTTATCGTTGTTAAAAAAGAAGGCACACGAGAAGAGTTTAATAAAGAAAAGATTTTACGCGGTTTAATTAAAGCGTGTGAAAAAAGACCAGTATCTTTAAGACAATTAGAAGAAGTAACACAAAGCGTGGAACGTGAACTGCGTAATTTAGGTATATCAGAAGTGAAAAGTGATATGATTGGTGAAATTGTTATGGAAGAACTTCGCGATATTGATGATGTTGCTTACGTACGTTTTGCTTCTGTATATCGTCAATTTAAAGATTTAAATGTATTTATTGAAGAATTAAAAGATATACTGCAAAAAGAAAGAGAGTAGAAGTTGTATTTTATTCTCTTTACATACCGTAAGTAATAGGATAAGAGAGCTAGAAGCGCAAGCTAATAGCTCTTTTTCACTAAGAATTTATATAATGAAGATAGAACGAATGAAGTAGAGGATAGATTGGATGAGAGAAAGGAAAAGCAAGAATGGAAAAACAGTCATGGATGGAGCTATTGCCGATTGATCGTTATAAAGTAAGTGCGAAAGGGTTACTGCATAATTACGACCGAAAAGTACTAACGATGTTGTATCAGCCGTTAATAGGTAGTAGAGCTTTTAGCTTATACATGACACTATGGGGGGAGCTAGAGCAAGATCGTGTA
Organism: Bacillus sp. 22475; assembly: GCF_052044835.1. Taxonomy (NCBI): domain Bacteria; kingdom Bacillati; phylum Bacillota; class Bacilli; order Caryophanales; family Bacillaceae; genus Bacillus; species Bacillus sp. 22475. The sequence continues at coordinate 251,822 of NZ_JBQENW010000006.1, forward strand.
TTTGGAAAAGAGAATACACATCATTCCCTTATGGTGACTATGCAAATGCAACTTCCTGAAATATATGAGGAACGAGTAAAGTTAGAGGCAATTGGGCTTTTGAAGGTATATATTAAGAAAGAAAAAGATATTCGAATGTTCATATATGAGTTGCAACCACCTTTATCTCCGAAGCAGTTTTTTGATGATATTGTTTTAAGTATCTTTTTATACAATCGATTGAGTCGGACAAAATATAATCAAGTAAAGCAATATTTCTTAGAAGAAGAATTTGATTTTGCTTCTTATGAAAATGTTACGCGCTCTTTCAATGATGTGTTTGGTTCGTTTAATCCAGGACAGCTTGAGCATGCGCAAGAAGACCTTCGTATTCCAAAAACGACAACTATGCCAAGTAACGAGAAGGGAGACGCTCCGAAAGTTTGGAATGATTTCTTTGATTTCTCTTTATTTGTAGATGGATTGTCCGCTCTTGTTCCTAAAAAGGCGATTACAGATCAAGTAAGAGACTGCGTTATAACACTTGCTTACGTGTATGGTGTAGATGTGTTATCGATGCAAAATATCGTTCTTGGTGCGGTGACAGAGATGCAAACAATTGATATGGAAAGGCTTAGAAAAGGAGCGCGCGATTGGTATCAATTTGAAAATGGTCAAGCATTACCGGTACTAAGTGAAAGAGTACAGCCTCATGCTGCACGTACGATGAAAGAGAAAGAGCCTTCATCGCAAGAGGAGATGTTAATAAAGCAGCTAGAAGAAATCTCGCCAAAACAATTATTGAAAGAGATTTCTGGTGGTGCAGAGGCAACGAAAGCGGACTTGCAAATCGTTGAAGATGTCATGATTAATCAAAAATTGACACCAGGAGTTGTGAATGTACTTATTTATTACGTTATGCTACGCTCAGATATGAAACTTGCGAAAACGTATGTCGAGAAGATTGCTGGGCATTGGGCACGTAAAAAGGTCGGTACAGTAGCGGACGCGATGGCGTTAGCGAAAGAAGAGAACCGTCAATATCAAGAGTGGGCTGAGACAAAGAAAAAAGGCCGTACGGCGAAGAAAACGGTACGAAAAGAAATGGTGCCAGATTGGCTTAAGGAAGAAGAGCCGAAAGAACAAGAGAAAGAAACAGCGAAGAAAGATGTAAGTGTAGAAAAAGATGCAAGTACGCTAGAAGATGAACGAAAACGATTAGAAGAAGTGTTAAAAAAATATAAGCGTGATTAATAGAAGAGAATGAACGCTCTTTGAGGTGAGAAAATGGAGCATATTCAAAATTCATTTACAAAATTAATGGAAAATGAAAACTTTAAAAATAGATATGAAGTATTAAAGGCAGAAGTAATGGCGCACCCGCGTGTAAAAGAATTTATAGACGAACATAAAGGTGAAGTAACGACTTCTATGATTGAGCGCAGTCTTGTGAAGTTATATGAATATATTGGACAAAGTGTAGGTTGCGTGGATTGTCCGGATTTAGGTGCATGTAAAAATATGCTGCAAGGATACGAGCCAAAGCTTGTTATTCAAGGGAAGATGATTGATATTCAATACGATCGTTGCGTTAGAAAAGTAGCATATGACGAGAGAAAGAAATATGAAAAACTCGTTCAAAGTGTATATATGCCAACGGATATTTTACAGGCAACTATGGAAAACTTAGACCCTTCTGACTTAAATGCACGTATCGATGCAATTGGCGCAGCGAATGAATTTTTAAGTACATATGAACCAGGTAAAAAAGCACAAGGGTTATATTTGTACGGTAAATTTGGTGTAGGAAAAACGTACCTTTTAGGAGCAATTGCGAACGAGCTTGCTCGAAAGAAAATAAGTTCGATGCTCGTATACTTCCCGGAATTTTTACGTGAAATTAAAAGTTCGATTCAAGATAATTCGATTGGCGAAAAGATTGATGCGGTTAAACGCGTACAAGTTTTAATGTTAGATGATATCGGGGCAGAAGCGATGTCGAGCTTTGTGCGTGACGATGTGCTTGGTGCAATCTTGCAATTCCGTATGTTAGAAAACTTACCGACGTTCTTTACGTCTAATTTTGATTTTAAACAATTGGAACATCATTTAACGTATACACAACGTGGTGAGGCTGAAGAAATGAAGGCAGCACGTATTATGGAACGAATTAAATATTTAGCGAAACCAATTCCAATTGGTGGGAAAAACCGTCGTCATAAGTAAAAGAGCAAGCTGAGAAGCTTGCTCTTTTGTATTATAGTGATATTTTCTTTTCAAATATGAGGTCGAAATATTCAGGTTGTCCAGAACTGCCAATCGTAGGGGCTACAATCTGTACGAACCTCCAGTCATCTCTAGCGTGTTCTTGAATAATTTCTTGGTAGTCTTCAGCTAGTTTTGAACGAGTGAGCCCCCAATGCAATTCGACTTTTACGAATTTATATTCATACATTCAGATACCTCCCTTTAGTAATAAGTAAAGTATACAATAAAAAAATTCATAGTAGCTTGTATCATTTTTTTCTCCCTCCCTTAATATATATAAAATTAGCAAGCCATATTGAGTGGATTTTCTAACGATAGGAAATGTAATTCTACTAAGAGTGAACTTCCACGGGACGGACTCTTATAGGATTTGTAACGTATAGATACAGTCCTTTAGAGCTGGGATAAAAGGGGGGACAAAAGTGATTGAAATTTGCTTCGAAGAAAAAAATGATGCTATGCACGTATATAGACAATTGCTGAAAAGAGCGGAAGTATTATATAAGGAAACGAGTGTGTATTTACAGGAACAAAAAGTGGTAATTCACATACCAGTACGTGAATCGAATTATATTGAAAAGATCTTATTGCCAGTAATGGTGTATTTCATTGTGAATGTGAAACAAAATGAGTGGATTTATACGATTTTAAAAGAAAAGTTTTTTTATGAAGAACAAGAAGAGTGTCATCAAATATTGCACATGGCACATGAGATTTTAAAGGGAAGAAGAAAAGGTGTAGCTCAGGATTTAACGCGTAACGCATTTGAGTCATATATTAAGTCTTCTTTAAATAATTGGCTTTGTGATCCGCTCTCATTCTCGTTTTCATCATATATCCGTTTTCGTCTTCGTACATATAGGGAAATGGTGGCTAAACTTGCGGAAGTGGCAATTGATGAATATAAGATGGAGCAAGAATACCAAATGTTCATTGAGACGCTTCGGCAACAAGTAAGTAGCCGTAAATCACGCTTGTCCTGTGTGCATCTTATTTTTGATGAAAGCTTTATCTTTTATGATGATAAAGGTAGACGTTTAAAACAGGAGAAGTTGGTCCAATATATAGATGAGGAATTATTAAAGCAAAACGATGTATATATTGATACGAAAGTAATTGCGCCGCTTCTTTCTATTTCGCCCAAAAAGATTTATTTATATACGAAAGAACAAGACCATAATATGATTATTACTTTGCGAAATGTGTTTCAAGAACGGGTCCAATTACATGGATTACACGATTTTGAGCGCAATGTGAAAAATTTAAAAAATAAAGGTAACGCCCTTGATTTTCTAAGTTTTTGAGCATATAATTACCTACATAAATGAAATATATCGAAATGTCATGATGAGGACATGAGTAGTTTTCTACGATTTTCAGAGAGGGAAGCCTTAGGGTGTGAGCTTCCTAGTACGGGATTATTACTTACCACCTCTAAACTTTAGCAGTGAACGTTTTTTCTAGTAATTGCTAACGGACAACACCGTTATGTTGAACTTGAGCAATTAACAATTATGTTAATTGGAACAAGGGTGGAACCACGAATTCAACACTCGTCCCTTTTTACGGGATGAGTGTTTTTTATTTTGAGAAAAAGAGGAGTGACCAGTGATGGCAGATGTAGTTAAAATTACTTTCCCTGATGGAGCTGTGAAGGAGTTTCCAAAAGGCGTAACAACTGAAGAAATCGCAGCTTCTATTAGCCCAGGCTTAAAGAAAAAAGCTGTAGCTGGAAAATTAAACGATGAGATGATCGATCTTGTTACACCAATCGAAGAAGATGGTGCAGTTTCTATTATTACATTAGATTCTGAAGATGGCTTATATATTTTACGCCATTCAACAGCCCACCTTTTAGCACAAGCGTTAAAACGTTTATATAAAGATGTTAAGCTTGAGCTTGGCATTGGTCCAGTAATTGAAAATGGCTTCTATTACGATATCGATATGGAAGAAGCAATTACAGTTGAAGACTTCAAGAAAATCGAAAAAGAAATGCAAAAAATCGTGAACGAAAACTTAGAAATCGTTCGTCATGAAGTACCACGTGCAGAAGCACTTCGTCGCTTTGAAGAAATTGGTGATGAGTTAAAATTAGATTTAATTAACGATCTTCCAGAGGATGCAGTTATTTCAATCTATGAGCAAGGTGAATTCTTCGACCTTTGCCGTGGTGTTCACCTTCCATCTACAGGGAAAATTAAAGTGTTTAAATTATTAAGCGTTGCAGGTGCTTACTGGCGCGGCGATAGCAATAATAAAATGCTACAACGTATTTACGGTACTGCATTCGTTAAGAAAGCAGAATTAGATGAGCACTTACGTATGCTTGAAGAAGCGAAAGAGCGCGATCACCGTAAATTAGGTAAAGAATTAAAACTATTTACTAATAGCCAAAAAGTAGGACAAGGGTTACCACTTTGGTTACCAAAGGGTGCAACAATTCGTCGTATTATCGAGCGTTACATCGTTGATAAAGAAGCAAGCTTAGGCTATGATCACGTATACACTCCAGTATTAGGAAGTAGAGAGTTATATGAAACTTCTGGTCACTGGAATCACTACCGTGATGGCATGTTCCCATCAATGGAAATGGATAATGAAGAATTAGTTCTTCGTCCAATGAACTGTCCTCACCATATGATGGTTTATAAAAATGATATTCACAGCTACCGTGAATTACCAATCCGTATTGCGGAACTTGGAACAATGCACCGTTATGAAATGTCAGGTGCGTTATCTGGATTACAACGTGTACGCGGAATGACTTTAAACGATGCGCACATTTTTGTTCGTCCAGATCAAATTAAAGAAGAGTTAAAACGTGTTGTAAACTTAACTCTAGAAGTGTACAAAGATTTCGGTTTAGAGAACTACTCATTCCGTCTATCTTATCGTGATCCAGCAGATACTAAAAAGTATTATGCGGATGATGAGATGTGGGAAAAAGCACAAGGTATGTTAAAAGAAGCTATGGATGAAATGGGTCTTGATTACTATGAAGCTGAAGGTGAAGCGGCATTCTACGGTCCAAAACTTGATGTTCAAGTTCGTACTGCTCTTGGGAAAGACGAAACACTTTCAACTGTACAATTAGACTTCTTACTTCCAGAACGCTTTGAATTAACTTATGTTGGCGAAGACGGTAAGCAACATCGTCCAGTTGTAATTCACCGTGGTGTTGTATCAACTATGGAACGCTTCGTAGCCTTCTTAATTGAAGAATACAAAGGTGCATTCCCAACTTGGTTAGCTCCAGTTCAAGTACAAGTAATTCCAGTTTCTCCGCAAGTACATTTAGACTATGCGAAGAAAGTACAAGACGAATTGCGTCGTGCTGGTATCCGTGTTGAATTAGACACTCGTGAAGAGAAGATCGGTTACAAAATTCGTGAAGCACAAATGCAAAAAATTCCGTACATGCTTGTAGTAGGTGACAATGAAGTAACTGAAAACGGTGTAAACGTACGTAAATATGGTGAACAAAAATCAGAAACAATCGCATTAGATGCTTTTGTTGACATGATTAAAGTAGAAGGAAAACGATAAGAAAAAGCCGCGGTATACCGCGGCTTTTCTTTGTAATATAAAAGAGAAAAACTAGAAAAAATAACCATGTAACACTTATCATAAAAAAGTATTGCAAGTATGTTAGTTGTTTGTTACAATATTTCTTGTTGTTAGTAAAACACATCGCGTCTTCTTGACAGACGTCATGTCCTATGATAAACTCATCAAGGATAATAGAATATTGTTTTGTGGAACAAGTAGAAGCACCCGCTTCTCACCTGATGGACGCATTCGCAGTTAGCAGGTAAATGTATTTCTTACTTAAGATTTTACAAGTGTGGGTGTCGTATGCCCGCACTTTTTTTGTCGGGTTCTATGACTACAAAATATGTTCTGAGAAAACCTTGGAGGTGGCTTACTATTAGCAAGGATATGATGATTAACGAGCAAATTCGTGCACGTGAAGTACGTTTAGTTGGCGCAAATGGCGATCAACTTGGAATCAAGTCTCGTAATGACGCTTTAGACTTAGCTGCAAATCTTAATCTTGATTTAGTATTAGTTGCTCCAAATGCGAAACCGCCAGTATGCCGCATTATGGACTACGGTAAATTCCGCTTTGAGCAACAGAAGAAAGAAAAAGAGCAGCGCAAAAATCAAAAAGTAATTAGCATGAAAGAAGTTCGTTTAAGTCCAACAATTGATGAACACGACTTTAACACAAAACTTCGTAATGCTATCAAGTTTTTAGAGAAAGGCGACAAGGTTAAAGCGTCAATTCGCTTTAAAGGACGTGCCATTACTCATAAAGAAATCGGTCAACGTGTTTTAGATCGCTTCTCAGAAGCTTGTGCTGAAGTTAGTACAGTTGAATCTAAGCCTAAAATGGAAGGACGCAGTATGTTCTTAGTTTTAGCACCGAAAAACGATAAGTAATAGATAGAGGAGGAAATACCTATGCCTAAACAAAAAACTCATCGCGGCGCTGCAAAGCGTTTCAAAAAGACTGGATCAGGTAAACTGAAACGTTCTCACGCTTACACAAGCCATTTATTCGCTAACAAATCTACAAAAGCTAAACGTAAACTACGTAAAGCTGGTGTAGTAAGCGCTGGTGACTTCAAACGCATTCGTCAAATGCTTGACAACTTAAAATAAGTTCGGCTGATATATAGAACAATTAGGAGGTAATATTATGCCAAGAGTAAAAGGTGGTACAGTTACTCGTCAACGTCGTAAAAAAGTAATTAAATTAGCAAAAGGTTACTACGGTTCAAAAAATACATTATTCAAGGTTGCTAACCAACAGGTTATGAAATCTCTAATGTATGCATTCCGTGACCGCCGTCAAAAGAAACGTGACTTCCGTAAATTATGGATTACACGTATCAACGCAGCAGCTCGTATGAATGGTCTTTCTTACAGCCGCTTAATGCACGGTCTTAAAAATGCTGGCATCGAAGTTAACCGCAAGATGCTTGCTGACTTAGCTGTTCATGACGAAAAAGCTTTCGCTGAATTAGCAACAGTTGCAAAAAACAACATTAACTAATTAATTAGTTGAAACCTTAGAAGAATTTTCTTCTAAGGTTTTTTGTTTGTATTCAGAGAGAAGTTTGAAGTTCTAAAGATTAACGTATGTGTTGTTATCGATATGACAAAATCAACATAAAAACTATAGTGATATAGAAGAATATATATATGAAGTCAGGAGAATCCTCCTGGCTTTTTTTAATTATGCACGTTTGGAAAGAAGAGTATCTTTCCTAGCCGAAACGACACTGCTATAATGGAAAGATGATATGGAACTTTCATCAGATGAACAATTTAAGAGTGATGACTGAAACGTATTTGCAAATTAAGGACAAGCTATTTTATAAAGAGGTAGATAGCTGACTTATTCATAAGAACTGAAACATAATAATGAACTTTGAGATGAAACAACATTGTTACGTAAAATGCGATGTTGGAGGAGGACAATAGAATGGACTTACTACAACTATTTAAATTACAAAAAGAATTAGATGACCGTATTGCAAAAGAACATGACTTACAACCGAAAAAATTGTTAAAAGAAAAAATGTTAGCTCTTCTTGTAGAAATTGGTGAACTTGCAAATGAAACACGTTGTTTTAAATATTGGAGCAACAAACCAGCTTCGGAACGTGAAGTAATATTAGAAGAATACGTAGATGGTTTGCATTTTATTTTATCAATCGGAATTGATTTAGGTATTGATAAAAACTTCCTATTCTATAAATGTGCACAAACGAATAAAACACAAGTGGAAATTTTCTTAGACACATATGCGAAAGTAATTCGTTTTACAGATCAACCATCTATTACAAACTATATTGAATTATTTACGAGCTATCTTCGACTTGGACAAGCACTTGAATTTGAGCAAGAAGAGATTGAAAAAGCATATTTAGATAAAAATGAAGTAAATCATCAGCGTCAAACACAAGGATACTAATTTAATTTTTGAATATTTCAATTTAATTATTGTATAATGAATTGACTGAAGAAAAAGGAGGGTGTTGGCAATGACAAAATTAGACGCGACATTGACAATGCTAAAAGAATTAACGGATGCACGTGGTATTGCTGGTAACGAACGTGAACCACGTGAAGTAATGAAGAAATATATCGAGCCGTTTGCGGACGAACTTTCTACTGATAATTTAGGGAGTTTAGTTGCGAAAAAAGTAGGGGAAGAAAACGGCCCAAAAATTATGGTTGCAGGTCACTTAGATGAAGTTGGCTTTATGATTACACAAATCGATGACAAAGGTTTCCTTCGCTTCCAAACGGTTGGTGGCTGGTGGTCACAAGTTATGCTTGCACAGCGCGTGACGATTGTAACGCGTAAAGGAGATGTAACAGGTGTAATTGGTTCAAAACCACCGCACATTTTACCTCCAGAAGCTCGTAAAAAGCCAGTTGAAATTAAAGACATGTTCATCGATATCGGTGCTTCTAGCCAAGAAGAAGCGATGGAGTGGGGCGTACGACCAGGAGATCAAGTTGTACCGTACTTTGAATTCCAAGTGATGAAGAACGAAAAAATGTTACTTGCAAAAGCGTGGGATAACCGAATCGGTTGTGCAATTGCAATTGACGTATTAAAACAATTAAAAGATGAAAAGCATCCAAACGTTGTATACGGCGTTGGAACTGTACAAGAAGAAGTTGGTCTTCGTGGCGCAAAAACATCTGCGAATTATATTAAACCAGATATCGCGTTCGCAGTAGATGTTGGTATCGCTGGAGATACACCGGGTGTAACGTCAAAAGAAGCGCAAAGTAAAATGGGCGATGGACCACAAATCATTTTATATGATGCTTCTGTTATTGGACATACAGGTTTACGTGATTTCGTAGTTGATGTTGCTGATGAATTACAAATCCCGTATCAATATGATTCAGTAGCGGGCGGAGGAACGGATGCGGGTGCGATTCATATTGCTGTAAACGGTATTCCTTCTATGGCAATTACAATTGCAACGCGTTATATCCATTCTCATGCGGCAATGTTACACCGTGATGATTATGAAAATGCAGTGAAGTTAATTGTAGAAGTTATTAAACGTCTTGATAAAGAGGCTGTACATAACATTACATTTAATTAATAGAAAAAGCGAAGGAGATTTTCCTTCGCTTTTTTGTGTTTTAAAAAGGTCGTTCTAATCCCGCTGCAGTATGAGCGCCTAAAATAATTAAACGAGTTAATTGCATCGCCATAAAATGCGGGGTATATATCATTCCTCTTTTTAACCATGACATAATCATTCCGATGTGAGCCCCTGTCACATAACTAATCAAAATATCACGAGGAACCATAAGATCTTCGTCATCTGGTTGTGAAATAGACAAGCTTAATGTTAAATGCACTTGTATCGTTTTCATCATTTTATAAGAATAGTTTCCGGCAGCCTTATCCCCAAGCATAACGTTATAGAAGTTCACGTTTTCTGCGATATGTTCGAATAAAGCCAAAAATGTAGGATGAGGTGAATCGAATGTAAGTTGAAAATCTTCTTTATTTCTATTTTTCGGTTTAATTACTTCTGCTAGCTTCTCTAACATTTCTTCAATACTTTTGTCTAATAGGTCATATTTATCATGGTAATGGCTATAAAATGTAGCGCGATTTACAGGAGCGCGTTCTGCGATATGTTGCACAGTTACATTTTCAAAGCCTTTTTCGCCTACTAAAGCGACAAAAGCATCCTGAATGAGTTGTCTCGTTCGCTTTACACGTGGATCATTTGTATTTTTAATAGACATTTTACTTCTCCTCGTTTAATTTTCTATACTTAAACAACATATTGGTATTATATTGTTGTTTAAGCAACATTTCATACGTGAATTGTCGGTTGTAGATTCAAAATAATTATTTATAATTATAAACGATAGTCCTTCAGAAATCAGCACCGCTCGCAGGTAGATAAGTTTCGATTTACTCTGCAGATGGTGTGATTTTTTTGTTAAAAGGTTAATATAATTAACAATTAAACAATCTAAACAATAAGGACATAAATAGTTTAGAAAAAATTATATGCGATATAAGGAGAGGAATGCAATGAATCAGTTTCGAAGAATGGTAATTATCAACATTATCACATTAACTGTACTAGTTGGCGGCGGTATTGGCGGTTATTACTATTACAACCAAACGGAAAATTACTTAAAAACAGACAATGCAAAGATTGATGGAAAGGTAATTCCGGTTGCTTCGCCAGTAGCAGGTAAACTAACTGACTGGAAAGCTGAAGTAGGAAAAAATTATAATGAGAACGATAAATTAGGCGCTGTTACTGTAGCGGCAGCTAATGGAGAACAAACAGTAGATGTAACAATTCCACAAAATGCAACGATTGTACAATCAAACGCAACAACAAATGCTTTCGTTGGAGCTGGTAGCCCGATTGCTTACGCATTCGATATGAACAATTTATGGGTAACAGCAAACATTGAAGAAACAGATGTTGATGATGTTCAAAAAGGTCAAGATGTAGATGTGTATGTAGATGCATACCCAGATACAACGTTAACAGGAAAAGTAGAACAAGTTGGCTTAACAACAGCAAATACATTCTCTATGTTGCCATCAAGCAACGCAACAGCGAACTATACGAAAGTAACACAAGTAGTACCAGTTAAAATTTCTTTAGATCATAGTAAATCAGTAAATATTGTTCCTGGAATGAATGTGTCAGTTCGTATTCATAAGTAAGGGGGAGATGAGATGTCCTCAATTACAATTGTAGGATATGCACTATTTTGTATAATCGTCTTCTTCCTTGTAAATCGTCTTTTACGAAAGAAAAAAACGAACGTGGGAGAAGAACAAGTCCCAGCCGTAAGTAAAATAGAAGTAAGTAAAGTTGAAACAGAAGAGAAAGAAATTGAACAAAAGCAAGAAGTAGAAATTTCTAATGTAGTTGAATTAGAAACAGGCAAGCAAGAAGAAGTAAAACAAGAAAAAGAAGTACCGAAAAAACAAACGTCTATGCCTATAGAGAATGTGAACGTAAAAGCAGTTGTAACAGTATTAATTCTCGGTATGTTCGTTTCTATTTTAAACCAAACAATCATAAACGTTGCATTGCCGCCGTTAATGAATGAATTTAACGTATCAACTTCAACAGCACAATGGTTAATTACAGGCTTCATGCTTGTAAATGGTATTTTAGTACCGATTAGTGCCTTTTTAGTTTCACGATTTACGTATCGTAAATTATTCGTAGCAGCAATGTTATTCTTCACGGTAGGATCTATCATTTGTGCTACTTCAGGAAACTTTACAATGATGATGACGGGCCGCGTTATTCAAGCGGTTGGTGCGGGTATTTTAATGCCAGTTGGTATGAATATCTTCATGACATTATTCCCACCTCATAAGCGCGGAGCAGCGATGGGATTACTAGGTGTAGCGATGATTTTAGCACCAGCTATCGGACCAACTGTAACAGGTTGGGTGATTGAAAACTATAGCTGGAACTTAATGTTCTATGCGATGTTTATTATTGGTTTAATTATTACGTTCCTATCTTTAAAATTCTTTACACTAGCTCAGCCAGTGTCTAAAACGAAATTAGATATATTCGGTGTGGTTAGTTCAAGTATTGGACTAGGAAGCTTATTGTACGGATTTAGTGAAGCTGGAAATAATAGTTGGACTAGTGCAGAAGTCATTATTTCACTTGTTATCGGTGTAATTGGTTTAGCGTTATTTATTTGGAGAGAGTTAACAACGGACAATAAAATGCTTGATTTACAAGTGTTTAAATATCCAGTATTTACTTTTACTTTAGTAATTAATGCAATTGTAACGATGGCATTATTCGGAGGTATGCTATTACTTCCAGTATATCTACAAAATATTCGTGGCTTCACGCCAATTGAATCAGGTTTACTACTTCTTCCAGGTTCATTAATTATGGGGATCATGGGACCAGTAGCGGGTAAATTATTCGATAAATATGGCATCCGTCCATTAGCGATAATTGGATTGGCAATTACGACGTATGCGACATATGAATTTACAAAATTATCGATGGATACACCGTATAGCGTTATTATGACGGATTATATTATACGTTCAATTGGTATGTCATTCATTATGATGCCAATTATGACAGCTGGTATGAACGCACTGCCGATGAAATTAATTTCTCACGGTACAGCAACGCAAAATACGTCAAGACAAGTAGCTGGTTCAATCGGAACAGCGATTTTAATCACACTTATGACGCAACAAACAACTGCTCACGTAGCAGATTATGGAAATATGTTAACGACGTCAAACCCAATTTTAGTTGATAAAGTACACGGTATAGGGCAAAGCTTAGCGGCTTTAGCTGGATCAGCGCAAGCAGGAGATGCGATGGGTACGCAACTATTATATGGACAAATTTCAAAGCTATCTGCAATTAACGGTATTAACGATGCCTTCTTAATTGCAACGATACTTGCAGGGATTGCTTGGGTGTTATCGTTCTTCTTACCATCAGGCAATAAACCAAATAGAAAAGCAGGGAATTAATTTCCCTGCTTTTTTATGCAGTTACATATAAAAGATGATAACCAGTTACAGAGCACAGCCCTGTTATAAACAAAATTGTCCCCATAGAACAAATACTCGATATTTGCCTGCCGCTTATAATAGCTAATAGTCCAGCTAAAGAGAAGAAGCACCAATATAAAGTTCCCGAAATTGGAACCATCCCCTCTAAATCTATTCCAGAACCTATACAAACGATAGGAACAACGATAAGTAATATGCTAATTAAACCAGCTATAATAGTAAGTAATTTACGATGCTTCATGCCAGCAATAATTAAAAAAAAGCCGACGATGAATTCGCATAATAACAAAATAGGGGCTAAGATAAGCCAAATAAATAAACCGGTAGATTCCATATGTAATAACTCCTTAACGAATAAAAGTTGAATCAGGCATGGACATGAGTTGATAGCAAATAGCTGCAAACAGTCCTATTGAGAAAATAATGAATCCCATGTTGCGTATACTCTTAATTTTTGAACGTGCCCCATTCAATCCTGCTAATAAACCAGCTAGAGAGAAAAGCATCCAATATAGGACAGGTGGAATGTGGAGAACGGTTTCTCCATTGATACCTGTTTTCAAAAAAATAAAAGGCATTATAACGAATGAAAAGCAAATAATCCCCATTAAGATAACAAGTAATTTCCGATGTTTAATTCCTGTTACAATTAAAAAAATACCACCAGCAATTCCGCATAGTAAGAGAAGTGGCATAATAACCATCCACATAATACTGAACATATGTAAACTCCTTTATAATAGTCAAGTTATATTTTACTACATAAGGTTTATTTTGGATATTATTAATGAATATATATAAATTGAAGGAAATGGGTAATAACGATACGGATTATCAAAAGCGCTAACCGCAGAAGAGTTTGAAGTTATGATAAAAGAGTAAAAAGAGGTATCGCGGTGATACCTCTTTTTAACTTAAGAATGCCGACATGTTATTCATAATATGAAATAACATAGCTGGAATAATGGACTTTGTTTTTTTACATAAAATGGCCATTAATAATCCCATAAAGAAAGTAATTACCATTACCCCAAGTGAGTATGTATGAGCGATACCGAAGAAGAAACTTGTTACGATGGCTGCAATCCAAAATGGAAAGCGTTCTGAGAAGAAGCGAAGTATAAAACCACGGAAAATAAGCTCTTCAAAAATGGGTGTGAGTATTGCAAAGCTGAGAAGTAATAATATTTGATATTGCTTAAAGACGTCTAAGCTTAGTGCGGAAGATTGCTGCTTTGTTGCGTCTTGGAACACATAATTTAACAAGATGTAATTGAGTATGATGTTGATAACGAAGAAAAGAAGTAAGTATACGTATGTGCGCCATTCTTTCAGTGTTTTAAAGTTAAAAGATTTTAGTAGTAATTTTTTTGCGGGTTCGAATTTAAAAATGAAGAATAACAATACAGCTAGTTGTAATACGGTACTTACAGTATTTGCAATAGATTCATACAGGGCAACTTGTTTTTTATCTGTAAGACCTGCTGTATAAATTGTTAATGGCATTGCGAGGAACACAGTAATAAGTCCAGTTCCAAAAAAAGCGAATAAAACAGAGCTAATAAATTGTCCCCATGACATCGAGTATTTTTGTTCATTAGAAAGCTGTGTAGCGGGTTGCATTTGTAAAATCACCTCTTTTATATTTATATATTTAATTATAAAGTAAAGTGTTTTTGAATGTAACATTTAAATATTACATATAAAGTGAAACTTTAATCATTGGGGAGGTTCATCCCCCACTGATTATCAGCCCTCACCAATCGGGCTTTTACGGGCAGTTGATTCCCCGCCTAACTTCCTCGTCTTTGCTGAATTTCGAGGTGAGGGTCTTACTGCCCGTTAATGCGGGATAAAGGTTTATTTTCCATAAAATAATAAAAGAGGTATCACCCTGTAGTGATGCCTCTTTCTCATTGATAACTATGTTCTGCCTTGTTATTCAATTTTGCTTGCTCTATTTGCAATTCACGCTCTACCAATCGATCTAGTTGCTGAATAGCTTTAAGTGCTTTTTCATAAGAAATCGTTCTATAATGATGAGCTCCGCCTGGTTCTTCATCTGCTTCGTCTGCCCATTTAATAATGTTTTGAAGAGATGTTCTTTCAATTTCTTGTTCCACTAAGAAAGAATCTGTATGAAGAAGAATTGCGATAGAAATTTCTTTTGCTAGTTTTGGATGCTCTCCCAATCTAATAAGTAATTTATGAGCTCTTTCTGCGCCTTTAATTGCATGGATATCATTCTTTTTATATAAGTCATAGTCCCATTCGCCGCCTGTGTACCACGTATGATGTCCGATATCATGAAGGAAACCGGCTTTTGTCGCAGCATCGACTGAGGCGTGGTGCTTTTTAGCTAAGTGAAACGCATGGTAAGCGACAGCAATCGCGTGGACCATTCCGGAACGGTTTACGTATTTTTGTGTAATGTGATGTTTAAAAACTTGTTCAAGCGTAATACGGTGCATAAAACATTCACTCCTTTTATCTAATGATGTATACGAAGAAAAATCGATCGGTTTAAATGTATTTTGAACATTGTACTCCATCATAGTTCGTTAGTAAAGTAGAAATGTTTAGGAGAAGAAAAATTTTTTTCGTAAAAAAATCACCTTAGCTTATGCGAAGGTGATTTTCAAATTGCTTATTTTTTTAATCCTTGCTCTAGTGTTTCTAACATTTCGTGCTTTTCATTTTCATCAGCGTTTTTCCAAATGACTTCAAATAAAACGCCAAGACCTGGAAGCATTTTTTCTTCACCGCTTTGAATTGCATCGACAATTGTTTCTTGTAATTGATCTTGTGAATTACCAGATACATTCGCTAATACGGCACCGCGTAAATTAAAACTCATTGCTTTCACCTCTTCTTCAGAATTGAAACTGACGTTAGTTTTTGTTCTTTTTTATGTAAATATGTATGAAAAATAGGCTATAATGATAAGACAAGAAGAGAGGGAAATACATATTATGAAAAACATTGATTCAGTACAAAATCCGCGTGTAAAGCAGTGGAAAAAGCTGCAAACGAAAAAAGAACGCGATAAAAAAGGTTTATTTTTTGTAGAAGGATTTCACTTAGTCGAGGAAGCTCTGAAGGCAGGAATTGTAACAGAACTTATCGTTTCAGATCAGACAGACCTTCCGAAAGATTGGACAGTTAATGATGTGGAAATGTATATCGTGCCTGAGGCGATTGTAAAAATACTTCGTGAAACAGAAACGACGCAAGGTGTATTTGCTGTTTGTGAGAAGCATGAGAAAGAAGTAGCTCTTACTGATGGGAAATTCCTTTTATTAGATGGCCTGCAAGACCCAGGTAATTTAGGAACAATTATTCGTACAGCTGATGCAGCTGGTATTCACGCCGTTGTGCTTGGAGAAGGTTGTGTTGATGTTTACAATAGTAAAGTACTCCGCTCTACACAAGGCTCTATTTTCCACTTACCAATTGTAAAAGGGAACTTAGAAGAATGGGTAGACAAGTTAAAAGAAAATAACGTTCCTGTATATGGAACAGCTCTTGAAAATGGAGTTCCGTATGGTGAAGTAACTCCGGCCGGAAGTTTTGCATTAATTGTTGGAAATGAAGGAAATGGCGTACGCCAAGAAATTCTTGCAAAAACGGATCAAAACTTGTATATTCCGATTTACGGTGGGGCAGAATCATTAAATGTTGCGGTTGCAGCAGGGATTTTAACGTATTATTTGCAAAGCCCGGTTGCGAACAAATAAAAAACTTCTTATAATAAGTTGAAGTACATTATATTAAAAGTTAAATAACGAAAAACGTTGATAGAGAAGAGTAGCTTACAAAATCGCCATATAGGGAGAGAATGCCGTAGACTGAAAGCATTCTTATGGTAGACGGAAGTGAATTCACCTCTGGAGTTGACGCCAGGACCATATATATGTAAAGGCGTTCCGGTCAGAATTGATCGTTATAACTAATGAGTGGGCAGACTTGTTCTGTCAATTTAGGGTGGTACCGCGAATTTACCTCGTCCCTTTTTGGGAGCGAGGTTTTTTTATTTTTAAAATTAGGAGGGTTCCAAAATGGAAGCACGTTTAAAAGAGCTAAAGCAAAAAGCGTTAGAGCTTATTGAAGAAGCGAAAGAGCTAAAGGGCTTAAACGACGTACGCGTAGCGTATTTAGGAAAAAAAGGTCCAATTACAGAAGTATTACGCGGCATGGGAAAATTATCAGCAGAAGAGCGTCCACGTATGGGAGCATTAGTAAATGAAGTACGTGAAGCGATCCAAACGCGTCTAGAAGACAAAATTGGTAACTTAGAAAAAGCAGTAATTGAAGCGAAATTAGCTACGGAAACAATTGATGTTACATTACCAGGTCGTCCTGTTGAAACAGGTTGTCACCATCCGTTAACAGCTGTTGTTGAACAAATTGAAGATGTATTCATCGGTATGGGTTATGAAGTAGCTGAAGGAACAGAAGTAGAAAAAGACTACTACAACTTCGAAGCACTAAACTTACCGAAAGATCACCCAGCACGTGACATGCAAGATACATTCTACATTACAGAAGAAACGTTACTACGTACACATACATCTTCTGTGCAAGCACGTACGATGGAAAATAATAAAGAAAAAGGCCCAATCAAAATTATCTGTCCTGGTAAAGTATATCGCCGCGATGATGATGATGCGACGCATTCACATCAGTTCATGCAAATTGAAGGTCTTGTAATTGATAAAAACATTCGTATGAGTGACTTAAAAGGTACACTGCAAGTATTCGTGAAAAAGATGTTCGGTGAAGATCGTGAAATCCGTCTTCGTCCAAGTTTCTTCCCATTCACAGAGCCATCTGTAGAGATGGATATTTCTTGTATGATGTGTCATGGCAAAGGTTGCGGCACTTGTAAAGGAACTGGCTGGATTGAAATTTTAGGCGCAGGTATGGTTCACCCGAACGTACTTGAAATGGCTGGTTATGATTCAAAAGAATATCAAGGTTTCGCATTCGGTATGGGCGCAGAGCGTATCGCAATGTTGAAATACGGCGTAGATGACATTCGTCATTTCTATACAAATGATGTACGTTTCTTACAACAATTCAAACGAGCGTAAGGGAAGGAGAGGATAAATATGTTCGTATCATATCGTTGGTTACAAGAGTATGTAGATATTAAAGATGTAACAGCACAAGAACTAGCAGACAAAATCACGAAAAGTGGTATTGAAGTAGAAGGTGTTGAAGTATTAAATAAAGGTGTAAAAGGTGTTGTAGTTGGTCACGTATTAGAATGTGAAAAACACCCAGAAGCTGATAAATTAAGCAAATGCTTAATCGATATCGGTGAAGAAGAGCCAGTTCAAATTATTTGTGGAGCTGCTAATATTGCAAAAGGTTTAAAAGTACCAGTTGCAAAAGTTGGTGCTGTACTTCCTGGTAACTTCAAAATTAAAAAAGCAAAACTACGTGGTGAAGCTTCTCACGGTATGGTTTGTGCTCTTCAAGAGCTTGGCATTGATGGAAAGTTAGTTTCAAAAGAATATGCAGATGGTATCTTCATCTTCCCAAGTGACGCTGAAGTTGGTGCAGATGCACTTGGAATTTTAAACTTACACGATGAAGTACTTGAGCTTGGCTTAACACCAAACCGTGCAGATTGCTTAAACATGTTAGGTGTTGCATATGAAGTGGCTGCTATTTACGGCCGCGAAGTAAAACTTCCAGCTATCGAATTACAAGAAACAGCAGAAAAAACTTCTGATTATATTTCTGTAAGTGTAGAAGCGAAAGAAGAAAACCCATTATACATTGCAAAAATGGTTAAAAACGTAAAGATTGGTCCATCACCAATGTGGATGCAAACTCGCCTTATGGCAGCTGGTATTCGTCCAATTAGCAACGTAGTTGATATTACAAACTACATTTTAATGGAATACGGTCAACCGTTACATGCATTCGATTACGATAAATTAGGTTCAAAAGAAATCGTTGTTCGTCTTGCAAAAGAAGGCGAAAAAATTGAAACGTTAGATGATCAAGAGCGTACATTACAAAGCCACCACCTTGTAATTACAAACGGTACAAAAGCTTTAGCTGTTGCTGGTGTGATGGGCGGAGCGGATTCTGAAGTTACAAATGAGACAGTAAACGTTCTAATTGAGTCTGCATACTTTGCAGGTCAAACAGTGCGTCGTACATCAAAAGACTTAGGTCTTCGTAGTGAATCAAGTGCACGTTTCGAAAAAGGAATCGACCCAACACGTACATTTGAAGCAATTCAACACGCAGCTGCTTTAATGGCGAAATATGCTGGCGGTGAAGCACTTGAAGGTGTAGTAGAAGCTGACAACTTACAAGTACAAGAGCGTACAGTATCTGTTACTGCTGAAAAAGTAAACCGTGTATTAGGTACAAATATTTCTGCGAGTGAAATGGGTACAATGTTCACAAACTTGAAATTCCCATTCACAGAAGTAGAAGGAACATTCCATGTAAATGTACCAGCACGTCGTCCTGATATTACAATTTCAGAAGACTTAGTAGAAGAAGTGGGCCGTCTATACGGTTATGACCACATTCCAGTTACATTACCTTCTGGAACGATGACTCGTGGTAAATTAACATCAGCACAAACGAAACGTCGTAAAGTACGCCGCTTCTTAGAGGGTGCTGGTTTATATGAAGCAATCACGTATTCATTAACAAGCGCTGACAAAGCGAAACAATACATGGTTGAGCCAAACGAAAAAGCACCTGTAAACCTTGCGCTTCCAATGAGCGAAGAGCGCAGCCAACTTCGTTTAAGCTTAGTGCCACAATTGCTAGAAGCAGTTTCATACAATGTTGCTCGTAAAAACGACAGCGTTGCTTTGTACGAAGTAGGTTCTATCTTCTTACCAACAGAAGCAGGAGAACTTCCGAAAGAAGAACAACACCTTGCAGGTGTTATGACAGGTCTTGCTCTTCACCATGCATGGCAAGGTGAGAAGAAAGTAGTAGACTTCTTCGTTATGAAAGGTGTACTAGAAGGACTATTCGACGTACTTGGCGTTTCAAACCAAATCACATATGCACCAGCAAAACGTGAAGGTATGCATCCAGGCCGTACAGCTGATATCGTATTAGATGGCGAAGTAATTGGTTTCATCGGTCAATTGCACCCAGAAGCAGAAAAACAATTAGATGTGAAAAATACATTCGTATTCGAACTATCTCTTGTAAAAGTATTCGGTGCAGACGCAGAAGAAACTTACTACTCAGCAATTCCACGTTTCCCATCTATGACACGTGACATGGCTGTTGTAGTAACAAAAGAAACAAAAGCTGGTGAAATGAAGCAAGTCATTGCTGAAGCTGGCGGAGAACTTCTGAAAGACGTAACACTATTCGACTTATACGAAGGTGAAAAAATGGAAGAAGGCAAGAAATCACTTGCATTCTCTATGACTTACTTCGATGCAGAACGTACGTTAACAGACGAAGAAGTAACAGAAGCACATAACCGTGTATTAACAACGGTAGAAGAGAAATTTGGTGCGGAGTTACGTAAGTAATTAGAAAATTGCCGGATTCATTCCGGCAATTTTTTTATTGCACAATCGTCGAAAGATGTCGGTAAGTCCATATATTATAAAAATCGCTTATATATTTTCTGGCATCTTGCATCTTTCTCTCGAATGTAGTACATTAATTTTAGTTTAACAAAACGAAAGACGATGATAAGGAAAAGTAGTATATACTATAATCCAAAGCGAGTCAGGGATGGTGAGAGCCTGATGAGGCGGTATATGTGAAGAACACCTTGGAGTTGCTAACCGAAATTGAATTTTGTATTCAAGAGTAGACTTAGACGGGAATCCGGCCTGTTACAAACCGGGAAGTATGTATTACATACGAGTTAAAGTTGGTCTTTATGACAAATTGGGTGGTACCGCGAAGTTTAACCTTTCGTCCCTTTATGGATGAAAGGTTTTTTTGTATTTAAATATATCAGCAAAGGAGAATTTCACTATGGAAAACACATTAGTAAAAAGTCTGTATAGAGATACAGAAAAGTATGCAGGTCAAACAGTACAAGTATCAGGGTGGATTCGTAACTTACGTGATTCAAAAGCATTTGGTTTCATCGAATTAAACGACGGTAGCTTCTTCAAAAGCGTTCAAATCGTTTTTGATACAGAATTAGAGAACTTCAAAGAAATTGCAAAACTTCCACTTAGCTCTTCGGTGAAAGTAGAAGGAACAGTAATTGCAACGCCTGGAGCGAAGCAACCCTTTGAAATTAAAGCAGAAAAAATTGATATCGAGGGCTTATCAGATTCTGATTACCCACTTCAAAAGAAGCGTCATACGTTTGAATACTTACGTACAATCGCTCATTTACGTCCAAGAACAAATGCATTCTCTGCAACGTTCCGCGTACGTTCAATCGCAGCATTTGCGATTCACCAATTCTTCCAAGAGCGTGGATTCGTACATGTTCACACACCAATCATCACTGGTAGTGATACAGAAGGTGCTGGCGAAATGTTCCGCGTAACAACGCAAGATTTAAACAACGTAGCAAAAGGTGAAGACGGAAAAGTTGATGAGTCAAAAGACTTCTTCGGCAAAGAAACAAACTTAACAGTAAGTGGACAGCTGAACGCTGAAGCTTATGCATTAGCATTCCGCGATGTATACACATTCGGACCTACATTCCGCGCAGAGAACTCAAACACAACTCGCCACGCTGCTGAGTTCTGGATGGTTGAGCCTGAGATTGCATTCGCTGAATTAGGTGACGTAATGAACCTTACAGAAGATATGCTGAAATATGCAATGAAATACGTATTAGAGCATGCACCAGAAGAAATGGACTTCTTCAACAGCTTCGTTGATAAAACAGTTCTAGAGCGTATGAACAACGTGATTAACTCTGACTTCGGTCGCATCACTTATACAGAAGCAATTAAAGTACTTCAAGAATCAGGTGCTGACTTCAAATACCCAGTAGAATGGGGTATTGACTTACAAACAGAGCACGAAAGATACTTATCAGAAGAAATCTTCAAACGCCCTGTATTCGTAACTGACTATCCGAAAGACATTAAAGCATTCTACATGCGCTTGAATGAAGACGGTAAAACAGTAGCTGCTACTGACCTTCTAGTTCCTGGCATCGGCGAATTAATTGGCGGAAGTCAACGTGAAGAAAGAATGGACGTTTTAGTAGACAGAATTAAAGAATTAGGTATGAACGAAGAGGACTACTGGTGGTACTTAGAACTTAGAAAATACGGCGGTACAAAACATGCTGGATTCGGTCTAGGTTTCGAGCGCTTCCTAATGTACATCACTGGTATGGCTAACATCCGTGACGTAATTCCATTCCCAAGAACTCCAGGTTCTTCTGAATTCTAAAATATAAAAAAAGCGAGAGGATTTCCTCTCGCTTTTTATTTTGCATATTGTATAGTTTACTCCCCCGTAGCAAAAAGTAACGCGAAGGGGTGAGTATAAAATGAGTAAAAAAGTGAAAAAAGATCATTCAAGATCGGGCCTAGGTTCTCCGGAAGTAGAAGGACAAGGAACGACGACACATGAAACGGGCTCTCATAAAGTACCTTCATCTAATAAGAAGCAGAAACGAAGCTAATATAAAAAAGGAGAGTCTTGGCGACTCTCCTTTTTTATATTACATCTTATTATCATGAATCTCTTTTGTAATTTTATCTACATCTTTGTCTAATCGATCTAAATAAAAAAACCACAGTAAACTCATGAACACGTAATAGATGGCCATAACGCCAAGATTATCAGATATATTTTCAAATGTAGATTTAGTAGTGAAAAAAGCTCCCCAAATGGTAGAAATAGTGAGGTAAGAAAGTGGACCTACGAGGTGTACGAAAACATATAATACCTTTTTAACTTTAACGGCGCTCATATGAATCCCCTCCTTATGTAAACAATCCTTTTCTTCTAATCATACATTCAAGTTCCTCACAGAAGTGTTGTAGCTTGTTGTGCATCGTGTTTCACGATAAATTTTCGAATCCGAAAATTTAATAGGAATGATCTACCATATCTTTCGATTAAATTTTGGAACTCCTGTTGCTCACTTAATAGTTGGATATTCTCCCTAATTTTGAATTTTCTTTCATGGGATTACCTAGTAAGATGTTTAGAATCATTTGTAGAAATAGTAATAGGAATGATCTTCTTTAATTTTAATAATATGTATATTTATGTTGTGACATAATTACAAGGACAATAGTAGGGTGAAACAAAAAACAGGAGTTTGTAGGCTCCTGTTTTTGTCGATACTATTTTAATAAGCGAAACGCCTTCTCCGTATTAGCGAAATGCAGTTTCACAAACTCGGGTAATCGTTCTTTACCAAGCTTTTGAATTAATTTAGCTGCAGCGATATCAACTTGTTTACCAGCACCTTTTGGAAGTGGCATACCAGCTTTTTTACTTAGTTCGTCAAATTGTTTTACGAATGAGTAGCGAGCTAAAATAGAAGCAGCGGCTACTGCTAAATGGACGCTTTCACCTTTCGTAGCGAAATAAACATTTTCACGCTGTACCTGTTTTTGTTTTGCTAAATATTTATAGTATGTATCAGGTTGTGTGAATTGATCGATTAAGACGCCTTCAGGTTTTGTAGGTGCCATTTTAGCTAATAAGTTTGTAATAGCTTTATTGTGTAGTAAAGCTTTTAACTTACCTTGGTTGTTTCCTTTATCAAATAGCTCGTTATATTTTTCATTATGAAGGACAAGGGAGCTGTAAGGAACAACGTGTAGAAGTTGTTTCGCAATGGCAGTAATTTGATCGTCATTTAAGTTTTTAGAGTCTTTTACACCAAGTTCTTTTAGTAGTGGAATTTGCTTTGCATCCACATATACAGCAACGACTGTCATCGGTCCAAAGAAATCTCCCGTACCAACTTCATCAGACCCTACAATAGACATTGTACCGATGGAAGCAGGAGGCGCATAACGATGGGAATCGACAGATTTTTTTACAGCTGTTTTCGGTGTTTGAGAGACAGTTTGCCAACGAGAAGCTTCTGCTTCAGCGCGGCCTCCTTGGAACATTACTTTTCCAGATTTATACGCTGTAATCGTGCAAGATGGTACCTTTGCCATGAAGATCCCGCCTTGCGGAGTTTTCGGGCTAAGCGAATGTTTATATTGTTGTTTCATGTCTTCAATTACTGTAGAATTTGTTTGAATTACGATAGAATTTGACATAATGGTCGCCCCTTTTTTTATATTGTTATTTTTATCATATCGGATTGTTCTTTCTGTTTCCATATTATGAAGGTTCATGGTATGATAAACTTTAGGATTCTGTACGTGATTGGAGGCCGGTGAGTTGTCACAACAAAAGGGAAAGAAAAGTCGAATTAATGTAGAAATCTATGGTCAGCAATATTCAGTTGTTGGCGATGAAAGTACAAGTCATATCCGCATGGTAGCAGCGATTGTGGATGATAAAATGCGCGAACTCAATGCCAAGAATCCTTCGCTTGACACGAGTAGACTAGCGGTATTGACGGCGGTAAACGTCATACACGATTACATAAAATTAAAAGAAGAACATGAGAAATTGAAAGAAAGTATGACAAAAAAAGGAATGGAATAACATGATTGATATTATTATCATTTTACTGCTTGTTATGGGATTTTTCCTCGGCTTACGCAGAGGGTTTATTCTGCAACTTGTAAAGTTAACAAGCTTTATTATCGCATACCTTGTTGCATACTGGTACTGTAAAGATTTAGCGCCAGCACTTGCGAAATTTATTCCGTATCCATTTGATAAAAACGTATCTGTTCCAGAATGGATTGATGCAAATAATATTGAGACAGTATTTTATCAAGCGCTTGCGTTTATCATATTGTTTATTATCACTAAAATTGCACTTTCATTACTTGGTAATTTGTTAAATATGTTTGCAGAAATACCGGTTTTAAAGCAAGTAAATGCGTTTGCGGGGGCAATCCTCGGATTTTTAGAAGTATATATTATTTTGTTTGTCTTAATTATCATTGGAAATATTCTTCCGATTGAACAAGTACAAACACCATTACAAAAATCATCAATTAGCAAAATAATTGTAGACGATACACCGATTCTATCTGAAAAGGTGAAGGAACTATGGCAGACAGGTAGCAGAGTATAACTTCTCTTTTTTCGGAAAGAGAAGTTTTTTTCTATGAAAGAAAGGCGGGGCAATGATGAAAGTAAATAAAAAACAAGTTATCAAATTATTAGAGACAATCGGGCTTTTTATGGAACTAAAGGGTGCGAATCCATTTAAAATATCTGCATTTCGTAAAGCGGCAGCAGCATTAGAAAGTGACGATCGTAGTCTTTCTGAAATTGAAGATTTCACAAAGATTCCAGGAATCGGAAAAGGAACAGCAGCCGTTATTCAAGAATATATAGAATCGGGAACATCTGAAGTATTACAAGAACTTGAGAAAGAAGTACCAAGTAGCTTATTGCCGTTATTAAAACTACCAGGACTTGGTGGTAAAAAGGTGGCTAAGTTATATAAAGAACTTGGTGTTGTTGATATGGAATCGCTAAAAGCTGTTTGTGAGGAAAATAAGGTACAGGCTTTAGCAGGTTTCGGTAAGAAGACAGAAGAGAAAATATTAGAAGCAATCGATCAAGTAGGCTCTCGTCCAGAGCGTTTACCAATTGCGATGGTATTGCCTATTGCCGGGGAAATAGAGGAGAAATTGTCGAATATTGCTGAAGTAATTCGTTTCTCTCGTGCTGGTAGCTTACGCCGTGTTCGTGAGACAGTGAAAGATTTAGATTTTATCATTGCAACGACAGAACCAGCAGCGGTACGTGAGCATTTACTACAATTCGATAATATGATTGAAGTAATCGCAAGTGGAGATACAAAAGTTTCTGTCCGTCTTCAATATGAATATGATATTTCAATCGATTTTCGTTTAGTAAAACCAGAAGAGTTTATTACAACTCTTCACCATTTCACAGGATCAAAGGACCATAACGTAAAAATGCGTCAAATCGCAAAAGATAAAGACGAGAAAATTAGTGAGTACGGTGTAGAGAACTTGGAAACAGGTGAAGTGAAAACATTTGAGACTGAAGAAGACTTCTTTGCTCATTTCGGTCTGCCATTTATTCCGCCAGAAGTGCGTGAAGATGGAAAAGAAATTGAATTAATTAAAGAGTATCCGAACTTAATTCAGTTTTCCGATATACAAGGTGATTTACATATGCATACAACTTGGAGTGACGGTGCTTTTTCTATTGAAGAAATGGTACAAGCGTGCCGTGCTCGTGGATATAAGTTTATGGCGATTACTGATCACTCGCAATACTTGAAAGTAGCGAATGGTTTAACGAAAGAGCGTCTTCGTGAGCAAGCGAAAGAAATTGAACGTATGAATGAAAAGTATCCAGACATTACAATTTTACGCGGAATTGAAATGGACATTTTACCAGATGCCTCGCTTGATTTTGATGATGAAGTATTAGAAGAATTAGACTATGTCATTGGAGCGATTCACTCTAGCTTCTCACAAGACCGTGAAACGATTATGAAGCGTCTGCGTACTGCACTTGAGAATAAACATGTCACAATGATTGCCCATCCGACAGGACGTCTTCTCGGGCGCCGTGAGGGTTACGATGTAGATACAGATTTATTAATTGAACTCGCAAAAGAGACAAATACAGTTTTAGAATTAAATGCGAATCCGAACCGTCTAGATTTAAGCGCGAAATTATTAAAACAAGCACAAGATGCTGGTGTAAAAGTAGCGATTAATACGGATGCTCATACACTTGAAATGTTAGAAGATATGGAAACAGGTGTAGCTGCAGCACGTAAAGGTTGGCTTCAAAAAGATAACGTGATTAACACATGGGATATTGAACGTTTATTAGACTATATTAAACGTAATAAGTAACACAAGGGGGACCTGCAACATGTTAGAAAGAACGTTGCGTGTATTAGAATATAATAAAGTAAAAGAACAATTACTTGAACATACAGCCTCTTCACTTGGCCGTGATAAAGTGAAGAATTTAGTGCCGAGCACTGATTTTGAAGAAATTGTAGAAATGCAAGATACAACGGATGAAGCAGCGAAAGTTATTCGTTTAAAAGGTAGTGCACCATTAGGTGGTATTACGGATATTCGCTCCAATGTGAAGCGTGCAAAAATTGGGAGTATGTTAAGTCCAAATGAATTACTTGATATTGCGAATACGATGTATGGTAGTCGTAATATGAAACGTTTCATTGAAGATATGGCTGATAACGGTGTCGAGCTTCCGATTTTAGAAACTCATGTCGCTCAAATTGTATCTTTATATGATTTAGAAAAGAAAATTACAAATTGCATCGGTGATGGCGGTGAAGTAGTCGATAGCGCGAGTGATAAACTGCGTGGTATTCGTACTCAAATTCGTACTGCGGAAAGCCGTATTCGTGAAAAGCTAGAAAATATGACGCGTTCTTCAAACGCGCAAAAGATGCTGTCTGACTCGATTGTAACAATTCGTAATGAACGTTACGTAATCCCAGTAAAACAAGAATACCGCGGCGTATATGGCGGTATTGTTCACGATCAATCAGCTTCTGGACAAACGTTATTTATTGAACCGCAAGTCATTGTAGAATTAAATAATGCACTGCAAGAAGCACGTGTGAAAGAAAAACAAGAAATCGAACGCATCTTATTGATGTTAACAGAAGAAGTGGCAGTAGAAGCGGATATCGTTTTATCAAACGTAGAAGTAGTTGCAAATCTTGATTTCATCTTTGCGAAAGCTTTTTATGCGAAGCGAATTAAAGCGACAAAGCCGATTGTAAATAACGAGCGTTATATGGACTTAAGACAAGCACGCCATCCGCTTATCGATCCAGAAATAATCGTGCCAAATAACATTATGTTAGGTAAAGATTTCACGACAATTGTTATTACAGGACCGAATACAGGTGGTAAAACAGTTACGCTGAAAACAGTTGGTATTTGTGTGTTAATGGCGCAATCTGGCCTTCACATTCCAGTAATGGATGAGTCAGAGATTTGTGTGTTTAAAAATATATTTGCTGATATCGGTGATGAGCAATCGATTGAACAAAGTTTAAGTACGTTCTCCTCACATATGGTGAACATTGTTGATATTTTAGAAAAAGCTGATTTTGAAAGCTTAGTTTTATTCGATGAATTAGGTGCTGGAACAGACCCACAAGAAGGGGCTGCACTTGCCATTTCAATTTTAGATGAAGTATGTAATCGCGGTGCTCGCGTTGTTGCAACGACGCATTATCCAGAATTAAAAGCATACGGATATAACCGTGAGCAAGTTATTAATGCGAGTGTTGAGTTTGATGTAAATACATTAAGTCCAACTTATAAATTATTAATCGGTGTACCAGGTCGCAGTAACGCCTTTGAAATTTCGAAGCGCCTTGGATTATCTGATCGCGTTATTGACCAAGCACGTAACCATATTAGTACAGATACAAATAAAATTGAAAATATGATTGCGAAGTTAGAAGAAAGCCAGAAGAACGCAGAGCGTGACTGGAACGAAGCAGAGGCACTTCGCAAACAATCTCAGAAACTTCATCGTGAGTTGCAACGTCAAATTATTGAGTTTAACGATGAGCGTGATGAAAAACTATTAAAAGCGCAAAAAGAAGGGGAAGAAAAAGTCGAAGCTGCGAAGAAAGAAGCAGAAGGTATTATTCAAGAACTTCGTCAATTGCGTAAAGCACAGCTTGTAAATGTGAAAGACCATGAGCTTATTGAAGCGAAGAGCCGTCTAGAAGGAACAGCGCCAGAGCTTGTGAAGAAACAAAAAGTAAACGTGAAAAACACTGCGCCGAAACAACAGTTACGCGCAGGTGATGAAGTAAAAGTATTAACGTTCGGTCAAAAGGGTCAATTACTTGAAAAAGTAAGTGATACAGAGTGGAGCGTACAAATCGGTATTCTGAAGATGAAGGTAAAAGAATCTAACATGGAATACATTAACACACCGAAGCAAACAGAGAAAAAAGCAGTCGCAAGTGTGAAGGGTAGAGATTACCACGTTTCATTGGAACTTGATCTTCGCGGTGAACGTTATGAAGATGCAATGATGCGCGTTGAAAAATATTTAGACGATGCCCAGCTTGCAAGTTATCCTCGTGTATCAATCATTCACGGTAAAGGAACAGGAGCGCTTCGCCAAGGTGTACAAGATTACTTGAAGAAGCACCGCGGCGTGAAGAATTACCGTTACGGTGACATGGGCGAGGGAGGCCTAGGCGTAACAGTTGTCGAATTGAAATAGAAAACAACGAAACAAAGGGGAAACCATTATATGTTTATGGACAAACTTGCAAAAGTATTGTTAGCTTGTTGTGGAATATTTTTGGTGATTGGGGTTATTTATTTAGTTGTTTTTGCGAAGTGAAAAAGCGTCAATCGTGGCATAATGATATTGCCATAGATTGACGTTTTTATTATATATGAAAAGGAACAAAACATGAAAATCAACCAATACATAAGCGAAGCAAAATCATGCTCCAGACGTGAAACAGATCGCCTTATTAAAGCTGGACGCGTGGCTATTAATGGCGAAATATGTACGCACGGTGCACTTGTGAGAGATGGTGATGTTGTAACGATTGATGGGCAGGTTATTGCAAAAGAAGAGAAAGAAAAGGTGTACATAGCCTTTCATAAACCAGTCGGAATTACTTGTACAGCAGCTGATCATATTGAAGATAATATTATCGATTATATCAATTACCCAGAACGAATCTTTCCAGTTGGGCGATTAGACAAAGCATCAGAAGGACTTATTTTATTAACGAATGATGGCGCGATTGCCAATCAAATTTTACACGGTGATCACGAACACGAGAAAGAATATGTTGTCACAGTCGATAAACCTTTTACGGACTGGTTTATTGATGAGATGTCCAGCGGTGTAAAGATTAAAGATGGTATGACGAAGCCGTGCAAAGTGACGAGAGTCGATCAATCAACATTTCGTATCGTTTTAACGCAAGGAATGAACAGGCAAATTCGTAGAATGAGTCGTGCTTTCGGATTTACTGTAATAAAGCTAAAGCGAGTGCGCATTATGAATATAGAGCTAAATGAGCTTGGAGTAGGAAAATGGCGGAACATTGCAACTGAGGAATTAGAGATATTAAAAGGGCAGTTATAGGGAGGAAAAATTTTCTCCTTATATTTTTTTGTCAGAAAAAATAAAACTATTGATTTTTTAAAAAATAGCCCATATAATAAAAAACAACAAGTTTCGACAAGATATTTTATAAAAGTAATGATGAGGACATGAGTTGTATTTTACGATTCTCAGAGAGGGAAGCCTTAGGCTGTGAGCTTCCTAATACGAAAAGACAAGCTTACCACCTCTAAACTTCAAGAGTGAACTGCATACATGATGCATTGTAATTCTTGGCGGATAAAACCGTTATCAATTTACACGAGCTATAAAATGAGCTTATTTCGTTATGAATTCATTTTATTAGAATAAGGGTGGAACCACGATTTCAACACTCGTCCCTTTGTTAGGGACGGGTGTTTTTTGCGTTCTTTTACGGGGAAGTATGCTTGAAAGAGGAAATGTGACGGATTTTAATTCAGAATATTTTGTCAATTATTTTTTTAGGAGGTTAGTAGAAATGAAATCATCTTTAAAGTTTTCAGAGATGTTTGCAATAAGTTTAATGTTATTTGCACTGTTTTTTGGTGCAGGCAATATGATTTTTCCACCAGCGTTAGGGCAAGGTGCTGGAACGGACGTATGGATCGCGCTGTTTGGTTTTATCGTAACAGGGGTTGGACTACCTTTATTAGGAGTAATTGTTATAGCTTTAAAGGGAGATATTAATGAGCTAGCAGGACGTGTACATCCTATATTCGCACTTGTTTTTATCACTGCAATTTATTTATGTTTAGGCGTATTCGTAAGTGTGCCGCGTACAGGAACAGTAGCTTATGAGATGAGTGTTGCACCGTTTTTACCAAGTGAGATAGCTGGTCAGTCATATCCACTTGTTATCTTTACACTTATTTTCTTTGCAGTCACTTTCTATTTAGCTTTAAATCCTTCAAAATTAGTGGGTCGTATTGGTAAAGTACTAACTCCGATATTATTAGCAGTTATTGCAATTATCGTAGGTAAAGCACTTATTACACCAATTGGAGAATTTGGTGCACCGACAGAAGCGTATAGTGCTCCTCTCTTCAAAGGATTTATTGATGGATATTTAACTTTAGATGGACTTGCAGCACTTGTTTTCGGAAATGTTGTAATTCATGCGTTAAAAGAAAAAGGCATTACAAATAAAAATAGTATTGCAAAAGTAACAATCTTTGCAGGATTTATTGCAGCACTTGGTTTACTACTTGTATATTTAGCGCTTGCGTATCTTGGAGCTTCTAGTGTATCGCTTGGAATGGGCGCAAACGGAGGAATTATTTTAACAAATGTCGTGAATCATTTATTTGGTAGCTACGGAACTTTATTACTAGGGATCGCAATTACAGCAGCATGTTTAACAACTTCTGTAGGTATTGTTGCAGCTTGTGGTGATTACTTCTCTTCCTTATTACCAAAGCTTTCTTATCAAAAAGTCGTTTTCATTTTCTGTGTATTAGCATTTATGGTAGCAAACCTTGGGTTAACTCAGTTAAATGCATTAGCATTACCAATCTTAATCGCCATTTATCCAATTGGAATCGTACTTATCGTATTATCACTTGTTGAAAACTACGTTCGTCTTCCATTAGCGATGTATGTGGGCGGGATTGTAGGAGCATTTGCAATAAGTTTCTTTGATGGGTTACACAATGCAAACCTTCAAATTGCAGCGCTAGCACCTATTTTAGATAAGATTCCATTATATAGTGTAGGAATTGGTTGGTTAGTTCCAGGCATAATCGGTATAGGATTTGGTTATATAGTTTCTAAGTTTCAAAAGCAGGAAATTGCTGTAGAAAAATAGAGAAAAGAGGCTTTCTATAGTAGAAAGTCTCTTTTTTTGTAGAAAAAGCCACATATAGAGAAATTCAGATATTAAAAATTTTATACGTAATATAGTTGACAAAAAATTTATGAGTAGGCTAAGATTGACTTAGTTGTGGAAATATTGGAAGGGAAGTGAGGGAAAAGGGGTTTCTATAACTAAAGTGTTGTTAGGGGGAAGAAGTGAAAGAAGAGGAGAAGAGATAGTTTATTTTTTTTGATTTACATTGAGAATGATAATCAATAAATGAGTTGTGTAATTTTTTCTCAGTTTCTATGCCTTCATATAAGGAATAGGGTGAGATATTATTTTTAACATTCAATGAGAATGATAATCAATAATGCTTATGTTACATAAAAGAATGCTAATTAAATAATAGGTAGAAGAGATTATTTTTTTTCTTATAAATTGAGAATAATTATCATTTTTAAAAAGTGAAGTGAAAGATAACCAAGGAGGAAACAAGAAAAATGAAAAAGGTTTCTGTATTACCCGCTTTTATTATAACGTTCGTATGTATGCTAGCTTTTCTTGTAATGCCATACGGGAATGCATCAGCAAAACTAGCTGATGGTACTTACGATATTAATTACGTAATTCAAAAAGCGGAAAATGATTCAGCTTCAATGGCAAATGACTATTTTGAAAAGCCAGCAAAATTAATAGTGAAAAACGGTGAGATGAGAGTACAAGTTCCAATGAATCATAGTGCTTGGATTACAGAATTTAAAGCACCAGAGAACGGGAATTTTGTTGATGCGAAAGTTGTTAGTAAAGATGAATCGGCAGATAAAAGAACAGTAGAGTTTAAAGTAGATGATTTATCCAAACCAGCAGCTGTAAAAATTCATGTTGTTGTACCGAATGCAAACTATGACCACCACTACACAATTCGTTTTGCTTTTGATGCAAATGTAAAAGCTGTAGGTAGCGATAACGGCGTAGCTGCTACAACAAAAAATAATGATCAAGCGAAAACAGATACACAAGTAAAAGAAGAGAAAACAAAAGTAGAGAGTAAGGAAACAGCTAAAGAAGCGAACAAAGAAACAAAAAATGAAAATGGAAAAGCTGAAAAAACAGATAACCCAAAAACAGGCGATGAAGCAAGTATTGGATTGTTTGCAGCGTTAATTCTTATTTCAGGTGCTTTCTTAATTCGTAAAGTGAAATTGAGTAAATAAATCTTTTGAAGGGTGATGAATATATGTTTAAACAATTTAAAATGATTATTGCCGTATTTGCTGTTTTATTTACGTTTATCACAACACTAGGTGTACAAGATGCAAAGGCTGCTACAAAACTAGCTGATGGAAAATATAATATTGCTTTTACTGTATGGAAAGGCGATAAAGATGAATCGTCTAGAATGAATAGTTATTTTGAAAGCCCAGCAACATTAACAGTTAAAAATGGAAAACAATATGTTTCATTTAAAGTGAAAGATAGTGCTTCTATTAAAAGTTTCCAAGTAGAAAAAGATGGTCAATTTGTAGAAACAACCGTGTTAAGTGAAAACAAAAAAGATAATACTAGAGTTGTAGAATTTGAAGTTGCTGACTTGTCAAAAAAACTAAATGGCAAGGTGAAAATTAATATTCCAATTATTAATTATAATGCTTCGTATGATATTCGCTTTGTATTTGATGGGAACAGTATTAAATAATTTTCAAAAGGGAGAGTCGTTCCATTGAACAGTTATACAAAAATTATTGTTGCTATGTTTTTAATGATATTTACATTCGTATCAACATTACAACCACTTGCAGTTCAAGCAGCTACTAAGTTGGCTGACGGTGAATATTCAATTGGCTTCAAAGTTTTAAAAGATACATCAGATGAAGAATCGATGATGAATCAATATTCAGTAAGTCCGGGAACTTTAAAAGTGAAGGATGGGAAAAAGAAAGTATCCTTTACATTAACGAATAGTTCATGGATTACGAAGTTTGAAACAGAAAAAGCAGGTAAGCTAGTTGCGACAAATGTAATTAGTGAAGATAAAGAAAAAGATACAAGAGTAGTAGAATTTGATGTAGAAGATGTAGAGAAGGTATTAAATGCAAAAGTAAAAGTAGATATTGATTTTTTAAATTATCATCATGAGTACGACGTTCGTATTGCATTTGATCAAAATAGCATTACACCAATTCATGTAGAAAAACCAAATGAAAAAGAGGACCCAGCTAATAAGCCAGATCCAAATGAAACTACCGATCCAGGTCAGAAGCCCGACCAAAAGCCTGACCCAGATCAACAACCAAATTCTAACACAATTACAGATGGTGCGTACAGCATTCCATTTAAAGTGTTAAAAGATCAAACAGATGAAGAATCTAAGATGAATACTTACATGGTAAATCCAGGAGTATTAAAAGTAGAAAACGGTAAGAAAAAAGCAATTGTAACACTAAAAAGTAGCTCATTAATTAAAAATTTCCAAACGGAAAAAGATGGCGCATTTGTTGATGCAAAAGTAGTGAGTGAGGATAAGGAAAAAGATACAAGAGTAGTAGAGTTTGAAGTAAACGATTTATCTAAAAAACTAAATACAAAAGTATTTATCGAAATGGCATCAAGAAATTATAAGCAAACGCATGATGTACAACTTTTATTTGAACAAGATAAACTTGAACAAATTAAAAATGAAGAGAAACAACCAGAAGTAGAAAAACCGGAAGCAGAAAAACCGGAAGTAGAAAAACCGGAAGCAGAAAAACCAGAAGTAGAAAAACCAGATGAAAATAAAAAACCAGATGCTGAAACAATTAAAGATGGTGAATACAGCATCAATTTTAAAGCATTAAAAGATCAAACAGACGAAATTTCAATGATGAACACATATACAAAAAGTCCAGGTGTGCTAAAAGTAAAAGATGGTAAGAAGTATGTATCATTTACGTTAACGAACAGTTCTTGGATTACAAAATTTGAATTTGAGAAAAATGGTTCGTTTGTTGATGCAAATGTAATAAGTGAAGATAAAAAAGCTGATACACGCGTAGTGGAAGTAGAAGTACCAGATTTATCGAAAAAGTTAAATGCAAAAGTAAAAGTAGATATCGATTCAATGAATTATCACCATTTTTACGATATTCAATTTGCATTTGATAAAGGTAGCATTAAGCCGTTAGATAACCAAGGTGAAAACAACAACCAAGGTGGAAACAACAACCAAGGTGAAAACAACAACCAAGGTGGAAACAACAACCAAGGTGAAAACAACAACCAAGGTGAAAACAACAACCAAGATAATAACACAACAATTGATCCAAAAGCTCTTAAAGATGGTGAATACAGCATTGGCTTTAAAGTGTTAAAAGATCAAACAGATGAAATCTCAATGATGAACACATACACAAAAAGCCCAGGTGTATTAAAAGTAAAAGATGGTAAGAAATACGTATCGTTTACATTAACAAATAGTACATGGATTACGAAATTTGAATTTGAGAAGAATGGTTCTTTCGTTAATGCAAAAGTGTTAAGTGAAAATAAAGAACAAAATACAAGAGTAGTAGAAGTAGAAGTAAACGATTTGTCTAAAAAATTAAATGCAAAAGTAAAAGTAGATATTGATTCAATGAATTATCACCATTTCTACGATGTTCAATTTGTATTTGATCAAGACAGTATTAAAGCTTTAGGGAACCAAGGTGGAAACGACAACCAAGGCGGGAATGACAACCAAGGTGGGAATGGAAACCAAGGTGGGAATGGAAACCAAGGTGGGAATGGAAACCAAGGTGGAAATAATAACCCGAAAGTAATAGTTGATCCGAAAAATTTAGTAGATGGCCAATATGATATTACATTTAAAGTATTAAAAGATAAAACAGATGAGATTTCAAAGATGAATGACTATGTCGTAAATCCAGCGAAATTAATCGTAAAAGATGGTAAAAAATACATTGAGATGACGCTGAAAAATAGTGCGTGGATTACGAAATTCCAAACGGAAAACAAGGAACTATTCGCTGATGCGAAAGTAGTAAGCGAAGATAAAAATGCAAATACGCGAGTAGTACAGTTTGAAGTAGAAGATCTATTTAAAAAATTAAACGCAAAAGTAAAGGTAGACATCGATGAGATGAACTACCATCATTTCTACGATGTACAAATTCAATTTGATACAAATAATATCGGCGCGTTAGGAACTATTAAAGAGGAACCGAAAAATGAACCGAAAAATCTAGTGACTACACCGAAAGTAGATAATGTAAAAACAGTAGGTACTCCTGATTTTAACCGAAATGCAGATGGTCAGAAGAAAAAAGAAGATACAAAAAATGATTCGAAAAAAGAGAAAAACTCAAAAACTGCAGATACAGCACAACTTGGTTTATACATGGTGTTACTGCTAGGTTCACTTGCTTTACTAGTTCGTAAATATAGAGCAGGTAGATTGTAATTTTTGGAGTCTTGATGCATGTTCGTGTGCATCAAGACTTGTTTCATATTGTATGGAAGGGAGTGGTGATTGAGAGTGAAGAAAATCGTAAGTGTACTAATGACTATTATTTTGTTAATGAGTATAGCAGGGTGCTCATCACCAAAAAAAGAAACAGCAGAGCAGGTAAAGAGTGAGAGTAAGGAGCGCGTTGTTGCAACAACAGTGGCTGTTACTGAAATTATGGATGCGTTAGAAGTAGATTTAGTCGGCGTTCCAACAAGTTCTAAAACTTTACCGAAGCGATATAAAGGTTTACCTGAAGTTGGGAATCCAATGAGTCCAGATATGGAAAAGGTAAAGTCATTAAAGCCTTCAGAAGTGTTATCTGTGACAACACTTGAATATGAATTAAAGCCAGTTTTTGATGGTGTGGGTATGAAAGCAAACTTTTTAGATTTAACGAGTTTAAAAAATATGCAAAGTTCTATTAGCGATTTAGGTAAGAAATATGGACGTGAAAAGCAGGCTGAAGCAGTAGTAACTAAGTTAGATAAAAAGGTTGCTAGCATTCAAAAGGAAGTAAAAGGAAAGAAAGAACCGACAGTGCTTATTTTATTAGGTGTGCCGGGCAGTTATTTAGTAGCAACAGAGCATTCTTATATTGGAGATTTAGTGAAACAACTAGGTGGTAAAAATATTGTGCAAGGTGAACAAGTAGAATATTTAGCTTCTAATACAGAGTATTTAAAGAAAGCTGATCCAGATATTATTTTACGAGCAGCTCATGGTATGCCTGATGAAGTTGTAAAAATGTTTGATAAAGAATTTAAAACAAATGACATTTGGAAACACTTTGCTGCGGTTAAAAATAACCGTGTTTACGATTTAGAAGAGCGTTTATTTGGAACGACAGGCAATTTAGCAGCAATTGAAGCATTAGATGAATTGAAAAAAATGATGTATCCGTGATGCATTTTAATATAAAGGAAGAGCAGAATGAATAAAAAAACTTGGAGTTTCCTCATTGTTACTGCATTGCTCATTGTTATGACATCATTGTCAGCGATGAAAGGGAGTTTAGAAGTAGGTATTGTTGAACTTGTACAAGGGATATTTACAGGTGGGAATGAAGATGTTGAAGTCATTAAAGATTTACGTTTCCCCCGTATTATTATTGCGCTGTTCACTGGAGCGGCTCTTGCTGTTTCAGGGGTGCTTTTTCAAGCTGTTATGAAGAATCCACTCGCTGATGCTGGGGTAATCGGTATATCTTCAGGAGCTAGTTGTATGACACTCGTTATTATTACGTTGTTCCCGCAATT
Organism: Bacillus sp. 22475; assembly: GCF_052044835.1. NCBI lineage: Bacteria > Bacillati > Bacillota > Bacilli > Caryophanales > Bacillaceae > Bacillus > Bacillus sp. 22475. The sequence goes on from NZ_JBQENW010000006.1 coordinate 289,408, forward strand.
CTTTTTCTGGACACCCGTATTCGCCTTTTTAGGTGGTGCGTTTGCGTGTTATCTCGTTTATTCGTTTTCATGGAAGTCAGGGTTAAGCCCGCTTCGCATTATTTTAATTGGTATTGCCATTAATGCGATGTTTACTGGATTAAATGAATCATTCGTTACGATTTGTGGGTATTTTATTAAGAGTATTAAGCAAACGATGACTTCTAACATAACAATGAAGACGTGGGGCGATGTAGAAATAATGGTAACTTATGGAACGCTTGGTCTTATTCTTGCTCTGTTCGTAGGAGCTTGGTGTAACTTATTATCGCTACAAGATAAGACTGCGAAAAACTTAGGCTTGCATGTGACGAGAGTTCGTCTTATTATTTCTGCCATTGCAGTACTCTTAGCGGCAGTATCAACAGCGATTGCAGGTGTTATTGCTTTTGTAGGATTACTAGTTCCGCATATTTCAAGACAATTAGTCGGTTCAGACCATAAAGTATTAATTCCATTTTCTGCTCTTGCAGGGGCGTTATTAATTTTGACGGCGGATACGATTGGAAGGTTAATTGTGCCACCTAACGAAATTCCAGCAGCAACAATTATGGCGGTTATTGGTGGTCCATTCTTAATATTCTTGCTTAGAAAGAGTGATAAAGTTCATGGAAATTAAAAATGTAACCTTTTCATACGATAACGTAACAAATCGTTTAAAGTCTGTTAGTAGTGAAATAGAAATTGGGAAAATTACAACAATCATCGGCCCGAATGGATGCGGGAAATCAACATTACTTAGTGTCATGTCTAGAAATCACGTTCCTAGCAGTGGAGAAGTAATACTTGATGGGAAAGCGATTAGTGAATATAAACCGAAAGAGTTTGCTAGAAAGCTAGCAGTTGTCCATCAACAAAATGAGGCTCCAGCAGATATTACAGTGGAAAAGCTAATAAGCTTTGGGCGTATGCCATATAAAAATATTTTCTCTCCGCAAACAGATGAAGATAGAGAAGCGATAGAGCGCGCACTAGTATGTACGAATTTACAAAGTAAGCGTGATAAGCCAATCTATGCTTTATCTGGTGGAGAGAGGCAGCGAGTTTGGATCGCAATGACATTAGCTCAAAATACACCAATGCTTTTCTTAGATGAACCGACAACATATTTAGATATTTACTATCAGCTAGAAATATTAGAGTTAGTGAAAGAGTTAAATGAAGTGTATGGGCTAACGATTGTAATGGTATTACATGATATTAATCAAGCCATTCGTTATAGCGACCATATTATCGTTATGAAAGATGGAGAGATCATTACGAAAGGTAATCCTAATGATGTAATAACAGAAGAAATGGTTAAAGCAATATATGGTGTAGATGTCATTGTAAAGCAGGATGAAGATACCGGATTGTACATGGTACCTATGGGAATCTAAAGGCTGAGCATAATCCGTTTTGAGGTGATAATTTGAATAGCAAGAAAGGACGGAAAAAGAATTCTTTTTTTCAACGCATACTTACAATTGCATTTTTAGGAATCTTTTTCTATTCAATGTATGAGTTGGGCGGGATTTTCATGGATTATTATGAAAATCGTAAAGTAATGGCTGAGGCACAACATATTTATAAAAGAAGTCCAATGGAAGAAAAATCGGAAGACGGAGAGGTACGTAAACAGTTTCAGGATCTCCAGAAAATTAATCCAGAGATAGTCGGATGGATTACGATGGATGATACACAAATTAATTATCCAATCGTTCAAGCAAAAGATAATGATTACTATTTATTTCGTAATTATAAAGGTGAAGATATGAGAGCGGGCAGCATTTTTATGGACCATCGTAATGATGTGAAATCTCGAAATCGCAATACGATTTTATATGGTCATCGTATGAAAGACGGTTCTATGTTTGGTAGTTTAAAAAAGATGTTGGACAAAGACTTTTTCATGTCCCATCGTAAATTATATTACGATACATTATTTGAAGGATACGACGTTGAAGTTTTTTCAGTATACACGACAACAACGGACTTTTATTACATTGAAACGGATTTTGAAAATGATGCAGCATATACATCGTTCTTAAAGGAAATTCAAGAAAAATCACTGTACAAAACGGATACGGAATTGACGGCTAATGATGAAATTGTAACACTTTCTACTTGTGACTATGCGCTTGATCCAGAGGCTGGAAGGCTAGTTGTACACGCAAAATTAGTAAAAAGAAATTAAAGAAAAAAGTATAGAATATGAGGAGTGATAGATAACGCTTCTCATATTCTATACTTAAAAAAAGAACTGTTTTTACTGTGCTGCAGCCATTGGCATACGTACAACTTTTACATCATAGTAAGCAATTTTATTATCAAGAATATATTCTGGCATCCCGCCTTGATGTGAGTGAGCATCTTTAAATGCGGCGCTCTTTGTCCAACCTTGGAAATCTTCTTTTGCATTCCAGCGAGTGCTAATTGTTACTTCATCATAATCAACTGTATTTTGCGTTAAAAGAACTTCTAGACCTAAAAAGCCTGGCATCGTTTCAACTTTACCTACTTTATTAAAACGCTCAATTAATTTATGTCCATTTCCCTTTGTAATTTTAGCTGTATTTGTAACAATAATCATGTTTATTCCTCCTATAAATGTAGCTATATTTTCAAGAACTCATATACATTAAATGATAATGAAAATCATTATCAATGTCAATGATAAATGTGAAATATATAAGTTTTTTTCTATTATTTTGGACAGTGAGATTTTTATTTCAAAACGTAGTAAATATGTGGCAGTTAAGTGCGAGAATGAGCTAGTTGTACTAGCAAAGCAATAATATGGTATAGTGAAACGAGGCTGTTTTTTCAGGCTCGTTTTTTAAATGCTTCCTATAGAGAAAGCATGCAAATGGAAAGGAAGTTATTATATGCGATCAGAAGTAACTATAAAAATAAAACCGAAATTTATAAAAGAAATTAAAAGTGGATACCCACTTATTTTAAAAGATGCAATTCAAAATTTAAACGATGTTCGTGAAGAAGGGACAATCATCAAAGTAGTAGATGAGAAGAACAACTTTGTCGGAAAAGGTTATTATGGAAAACAAAATAAAGGATACGGCTGGATTTTAACGAGAAAAGAGAGTGAACAAATTAATCAATCTTTCTTTGAAAGTAAAATCAAATCTGCCTTACATAAACGAAAACAATTTTATAAATCAAGTGATACGACAGCATTCCGTGTGGTGAATGGTGAAGGTGATGGTCTTGGTGGATTAATTATCGATTACTATGACGGCTACTACGTAGTAAGTTGGTATAGTGAAGGGATTTACACTTTCAGAGATGAGATTATAGCAGCTCTTCAAAAAGTAGCAAACTTTAAAGGCATTTATGAGAAAAAGCGTTTTGATACGAAAGGGAAATACATTGAAGGTGATGATTTCGTAGCAGGAGAGCGCGGTGAGTTTCCACTTATCGTAAAAGAGAACGGTGTGAACTTCGCTGTTTATTTAAATGACGGGGCAATGGTTGGTGTATTTTTAGATCAACGTAACGTTCGAAAACAAATTCGTGATAAATATGCAAAGGGAAGAACAGTGTTAAATATGTTCTCTTATACAGGTGCTTTCTCTGTATTTGCAGCGCTGGGCGGAGCGAGTAAAACGACGAGTGTTGACCTTGCAAATCGTAGTTTAAGTAAAACAATTGAGCAGTTTAGTGTCAATGAAGTTGATTATGAAGCACAAGATATTATTGTAGAAGATGTATTTCTTTACTTCAAATATGCAGCGAAGAAAAAGATGAAATTTGATATGGTTGTACTTGATCCTCCAAGCTTCGCCCGATCAAAAAAATATACATTTAGTGCAGCAAAAGATTATAAAAATTTATTAAAAGAAACAATTGCTATTACAGAAAATAACGGTATTATCGTTGCTTCTACAAATTGTAGCGCATTCGATATGAAAAAGTTTAAAGGCTTTATCGATACAGCCTTTAAAGAAATGAATGGCAAATATAAAATATTAGAAGAACATTCTTTACCAGAAGATTTCCGTACCATTGATCAATTTAAAGAAGGAGACTACTTAAAAGTAGTTTTCATTGAGAAAATTAAAGGTTAATAAAGAAAAGGAGCTCGAGTTTACTTGAGCTCCTTTTCTTATTGAACGATATTTTGTACTCTACCGACTTGCCCGTCCTGCAATCGCACTTTAATGCCATGCGGATGGGAAGGGGAGTTTGTTAAAATATCTTTTACAATTCCACGTGTTAATTTGCCTGTTCGTTGATCTTGTTTTAATACAATATCAACTTTAAGACCAGGAGCGATATTAGAACGTTTTTGTCCGTTCATTTACACACCTGTACGTCTACGTTGGTTGTTTGTTTTCTTTGTTTGTTGGTTTTGTAATTTTTTCGTTTCTTGGTTTTGATTTTTTGCATTTTGACCATTTCCATTTCCTTGCTTTTTCTTAGCAAGTTGTTCGCGCATTAAATCAGCTAAGCTTACTTTTTTATTCTCTGACATGATAAGTCTCCTTTATATAAAGTTAATTATGAACAATCGTAGTGAATTTCATCATATCATTGTTAAGGAAGGAAGGGAAGTTGGTTTGAAAATTCATATAATTGTTTCCAGCATTCATTCGTTGCGATACAATTGATATGTTAATGTTTGTAAAAAAGGGGATAGACATATGTCACATCATATTTTATTAGTTGAAGATGATATTTCAATTCAAGAGATGGTGGAAAAGTATTTAATAAAGGAAGGCTTTCAAGTTACGATTGCGTCTGACGGAGAAGAAGGGGTGCAAGCCTTTTTTAAATCATCTTTTGATTTAGTGATTCTTGATATAATGATGCCAAAGTTAGACGGATTAGAGGTTGTACGTATTATTCGTGAAAAAAGTGCGGTTCCGATTTTAATGATGTCGGCAAAAGATACAGATGTTGATAAAGCTGTTGGATTAGGACTTGGAGCAGATGATTACATTTGTAAGCCGTTTTCTATGATTGAATTGGCTGCACGTGTAAAAGCAGGGATTCGGAGGTCTACGAAATACTCGGCTACAGAAACAATAGAAAAAATGATTCAAATTGGTGATTTAACAATTGATCCAATTAATTTTACAGTTGAAAAAAACGGGAAGCCTCTCAAACTTACTTTAAAAGAATTTGAGATTTTAAAGCTATTCGTAAAGAACCAAAATCGTGTATTTACAAAAGCGCAAATATATACGTTAGTTTGGAATGAAGAGTATTACGGTGATGATAACGTTATTAATGTTCATATGAGAAGATTGCGTGAGAAAATCGAAAGTGATCCATCTAATCCAGAATATATTAAAACGTTATGGGGTATCGGCTATAAGTTGGAAGTGATGTAATATGGTCAATTTGTTAATAGGTATTATTTTTATATTGTTATGTGTTATTTATATGCAATATAGAATGAGAAAAAATAGTAGTAAAAATTTACGATACACATATGAAAAGTTAGAAAGTATTGTAAATGACAAAACAGGCGAGACGTTACTCGTTATGACAGATGATCTAGAATTGCAAAAATTATTAGTGGCAATTAATCAATTATTAGATGCAAAACAGAAAACGAATGCAGATCATGCAAAAGTAGAAATTTCGATGAGAAAAATGCTTTCAAATATTTCGCATGACTTGAAAACACCACTAACAGTTATTCTTGGATATACAGAAATGTTAAATAAGGATAAAACGATAAATAAAGAAGAACAACAAATATTACTTGAAAAAGTGCATACGAAAACACTAGAAGTGATGGAGTTAATTCATAAGTTTTTTGACTTGGCAAAATTAGAATCTGGTGACAAAGCAATTGAAATGACAAAAGTAAATATGAATGAAGTTTGCCGCGAGAAGATTTTATCTTTTTATGATCTAGTGACGACGAAAGGTTTTCAGGTTCATATTGATATACCAGAAAGAAATATATACGCACTTGGAAATGTAGAAGTATTAGGTAGGGTATTGAATAATTTAATATCAAATGCGATTACATATGGAGACGATGGAAAGGCACTTGGTATGACGTTAAGAGATGATGAAACGAGTGTGTATATAGACGTATGGGATAAAGGAAAAGGGATTGATGAATCTCATATTGATAAAGTATTTGAGCGTATGTACACACTTGAAGATTCAAGAAATAGATTGTACCAAGGAAGCGGTCTAGGATTAACGATTACGAAACGGCTTGTGGAAGCGATGGACGGAAAAATTCACCTTTCTAGTAAACCGTATGAAAAAACAATTTTTACAATTGTATTAACAAAGATGCAGTTTTAGCTTGTAGAGCAGTAGATTCTACAAGCTTTTTTTCAGCGTAAGGAATTTGTAAGAAACGGGTAAGAAAAAAGAGATTTCCGTTGTCTATTATAGAAATATAGAGTATTGCGAAAGGGGAAAGTAACATGACATATATATTAAAAACAAACCAGTTAACGAAAGTGTTTAAAGGGAAAGAAGTTATTTCCAGTGTTAACATGCATGTGAAAAAAGGAGAAATTTACGGTTTTTTAGGACCAAACGGTGCTGGTAAAACAACGATTATGAAAATGATTACAAATTTAATAAAACCGACGAGTGGTGATATTGAAATCTTCGGTGAGAAATTAACAGATACATCTTATGAAGTATTAAAAAGAATGGGGACAATTATTGAATACCCAATCTTTTATGATAAATTAACGGCGAAAGAAAACTTAGACCTGCATTGTGAATATATGGGCTACTACGATAAAAATGCAATTGACCATGCTTTACATTTAGTGAAACTACACGGGATAGATAATAAAAAAGTAAAAGATTTTTCATTAGGAATGAAACAACGACTCGGTATTGCAAGGGCAATCGTGACAAAGCCAGAATTGCTCATTTTAGATGAACCAATTAACGGTTTAGATCCAATTGGCATTAAAGAGTTACGAGACTTATTTAAAATGCTCTGCAAAGAATATGGCATTACATTATTAGTTTCTAGTCATATTTTAGGTGAGATGGAACTAATGGCGGATACAATTGGTGTGATTCAAAATGGAAAACTAATAAAAGAAGTTTCAATGAAGAGTATTAACGGAAAACAAACAGAGTATATTGAAATTACTGTTCCTGATGTGAAACGTGCAGCTTATATTTTAGAGGATAAACTTGGTATAAAAAATTACAAAATAATGAGCGGAAACATGATTCGGGTTTATGAAGTGGCGGTGACACAGCAAGCCATTTCAAAAGCACTTATTATGAACGATGTGGAAATTGAAAGTATTAATAAAAAACATAGTTCCTTAGAAGAATATTTCTTAAATGTAATGGATGGAGAAGGTATTCATGCTTAATGGACTGTGGCTGAATCTGGTAAGTGGATTTATCGTAATGCTAATAAGTGGAATTTTATATTATAGAAAACCAGAGCGGAAATGGTTGTTCATTGTACTAGTGATAGGAATGTTAAGCTTCGTTACTGCTGGAATTAGAATGTTAGCAGCGTAGAGACAGGTATATAAAGAATGGAGGCGTAATTTATATGTTTAAATTAATGAAGCTCGAATGGAAGAAACATAAATTATCTAGTTACTTTAAAGGGGTAGCAATTTGTATTATAGCAATTTTCGCTGCAGTAAGCCTTATGGCGTGGGGAATTAAAGCCGAGGGAGACGTGCTCTTCTTTGACTTCACGCAACAAATGGTTTTAATAAACACTTTTATTAGGATAACATTCATTATTTTTAGTTCGGTCATTTTATCACGTTTAGTAATTGATGAGTATAAGAACAAAACAATGCAACTACTATTTATGTACCCATTGCAACGAAAAATGCTAATGAGAGCGAAATTAACAATTGTTTTTTGTTTTTGTTTTGTGAGCACGATTATCGCTACTTTCAGTATCAGTTTGCTTGTATATTTTGTGAGTCCAATGATGGGACTGATTGAAACACCAGCTACGATAGGTGAAATAATATCTATCGTTCCAACTACTTTTATAAGTGCATTTATGATATCTGGTATAAGTTTAATTCCTTTATTTTTTGGGATGAGAAAGAAATCGACACCTACAACAATTACTTCTGCAGTAATAATCGGAATGATAATTAGTAGTAACTTTGGTCCTGGAAACGGTCAAGTAAGTCTGTTTAATTTTATAGCTATCCCAATCGTGCTCTGTTTATTAGGAATTTTCATTAGTTATCTATCGTTTCGTAAAATCGACAAGATCGATGTGGCGTGAAGCAAGCTTAAAACAAAAAACGAACTGGGGTATGAATGGTGAAAAAAATAATAGTAATTGCAATATTATTCATTACAATTGCTAGTGTAGTTTTTGGTATTAAGGTATTTCAGGGGAAAGATTTTAAGAAAGAAAAGTCTTTTGAGATAAATAATATAAAAGCAATAGAAGTAGACATTGAAAACTGGAATCTTGAATTTAAAAGTACAGACGCTAATAAAATAGTAATTTCCGCTCAAGGTGAACAAGCAGATAAAGAGATAGATCCCGTCAAAATAGAAAATGATGAAAATAAACTTGTGATTAAGCAAAAACAAAAGGTGAACAGATTTTTTTATGGTTTTACGTTTAGGAAGAAAAATAGTATATCTATAGCTATTCCGAAGAAAGAAATAGATAAAATTGTATTAAATAATAAATCGGGTGATGTGAAAATAAACGATATAGTAGTAAAAAGCATCGTGACAAGAGGAAAATCTGGAGATGGAATGATTACAGGACTATCGGCAGAGAAGGGTGAATTTACATCCGAAAGTGGAGATTTAATGTTAAAAGATAGTTCATTACAAGAAGTAAATATAACTTCCACTACTGGTGATAATTATGTAAAAAATGTAAAAAACGAAAATATGAACATCACTTCAACATCTGGGGAAGTATTACTGAAAGATATGACAGAAGGAAAATCATTATTTGTAGAAACAAAATCAGGGGATATTGGCGTACGGTATAAAGGTGCCCCAGCATCATTGAAGCTTATGGCTAAAAGTAATTCGGCTGACGTAATAGTGGATTTAAAAAGATTTAAGAAAGATAAAAGTACAGAAAAAATAAAAGAAGGAACTATTGGTGATGCAAAAAACGAAGTGAAGATTTTAAGTAAAAAAGGGGCAATTTATATTGATTAAATTTTAAAGGGAAGGAGGACCATCATGCTACGTCTTATGAAGCTAGAACTGAAGAAAATTAAACTTGGCTGGTACGTGAAGAGAGCAGTAATTGCAAATCTTGCTATACTGGCATTATTGATTTTTGTTAGCATCGTTTCTCAAATAGAGGGAGATCCAGAAATAAGAGATCCGCAGGCGATTTTGTTAATGGCTAGTTCAATAGTGAGAGCAACATTTATTATTTTTGGTGCTGTACTAATAGCTAAGTTAATAATTGATGAATATAAAAACAAAACAATATTATTGATGTTTTCTTATCCAATTAATCGAAAGAAAATAATGATTAGTAAGTTGGCTATTACAGCAATATTAACATTCATAACAGTTATTCTATCTAATATTTTTGTAGTGGGAATTTTCATTGGAATAGATAGTTATTTTTCGATTCTTCCTAATTCATTCGCAGTAGATCAATTGATTCAAGAAGGGATAAATCTCGTTCCTTTAGCCATTGCCACTGCGGGAATAAGCTTAATTCCTCTATACTTCGGAATGCGTAAACGTTCAGTGCCAACTACTATTGTTTCGTCTATTATCGTTGTGCTAATCGCAATTAATAACCCACCAATATTTCCTATAGCGACCTTTCTTCCTCTTCAATTCGCATTTGCAGTGATTGGTGTGGTGATTGCATATTACGGAATAAAAAATATAGAGAAGGAAGATATAACAGTCTGACAAGAATAAATAAAAAAAGAGTTGGCGTTTGAACTGCACCCCAATTGTTAGACACAGTCTAACAATTGGAGGTGCAGTTTTTCTATGGCTAAATTTACAGCTGATGAAAAAATACAAATCGTTCTACGTTATTTGAACGGAAATGAAAGTTATCGAGAAATGGGTAGATCGCTCGGTATAAGTGACACAATCATTTTGAATTGGGTAAACCAATATAAACAGAATGGTCTGGAAGCTTTTCTAAAACGATGTACAAATTACACACAACAATTTAAACTAGACATACTAAACTTTATGATTGAAAACGGTATGTCCTTATTTGAGACAGCAGCTATCTTTAATATTCCTGCCCCTTCAACGATTTCTGTTTGGAAAAAACAGCTCGAAACACAAGGAATTGATGCCCTTCAATCTAAGAAAAAGGGGCGTCCATCCATGAAAAAAGATTCAAATAAACAATTAAAACAACCTTTAGCTGAAGGGTCAGTCGAAGCACTT